>JANNQE010000748.1:0-2328 GCA_031441625.1 Planctomycetia bacterium | reverse complement strand
CGCCTGCGAGGTCGCAGCCGATCACCGGCGACTTGGCCCGCGTGGGTCCGCCTCGCGGTGTCCGCCAAGGCTACCCGACCGGCCAACGTCTGTCAAACGCCCGGAATAGGCTGCGCGGGGGCCGGGGCGAGGTGCGTGCCGATTGCCGGAAACGGGAAACGCCGGAAACACCCCCCACTTCGGGTCGTTTCTTCCAACAAACCGGGCGGCTCACGCTACGAAATCGCCTTCGCCCACATCTCGCGGTAGGCCGCTTCCAGGTGCCGCACGAACCGCGGGGCGTCGCACAGCGGCGAGGCGGCCATCCGCTCCCGCAGCCCGGCCCGCAGTTGCGCCAACTCCGCCCGCCGGTTCATCCAGCTTTTCGCCACCGCCGGTAGGTCGTCGGCACTGCTCACCACGAACTCTTCCAGCCCGAGCGTGAGCAGCATCATCACCCCTGGCGTGAAGCGGTGGTGCGGCCGGCCACCGTCAGCACCGGCACGCCCATCCACAGGCTGTCGGCGGTGGTGATGCCGCCGGTGTACGGGAACGGGTCGAGGGCCACGTCGATCTCGGCGTACTGCGCCAGGTACTTGTCCCGCGGCAGTCGCGGCACCAGTTGCACGCAAACATCCTGTTCGAACACTGGGAGCGGGTGCGGGACGGGACGCGGACCCGGCGGTGGTTCCAGCGGGAGTGGGCTGGCTGGCTGCGAGTGGAGGTGAAAGCCCTGCTGGCGAGCGGGTCGGCGTCGTCGTGCGCGAAGACGGCCGGGGTGTGCCGGGAGATCTTGGCGGTGGAGGAGTCGTTGTGGACCTTCGCCCGGAGAGCCGGGGTGGAGCCGACGAACAACGCGGCCGAGCGGGCGGTGGACAGGCGGGAGGGCACTTCCCGACTTTCGAGCGACTCGACCGACAACCGAACCCCGCTGCGTGTCTGTGTCATGACGATTCCGCGAGTGGCCCGCTCGTGGGGTCCGTCGGCGGGGAGCGAGACGGACGCGGGGCGGGTGTGGCTCTCCGGGCACGCCGAGAACGACACCGCAAACTCGCCCGACGGTCAGTCTATTCGGCGTTCGGGAATGGCAAGAGGTCGGCCGAATTGGGCGGGAGTGCGAGGCCGGTCTGTATCGTGTGGGTTCGGGAACTGGTTTGGAGTTGGATCTGCACCCACTCGCGGAGCGAGTGGGCTACGTCACCCGCCGAACAGCCCCTTATCGCGCGGACGAACCCGCTGGCGTTCGGCGCTTGTGTGTTCCGCCCGGCGATCTGCGGCGGCGGGGGTGCGATGCCCAGCGAAGGGCCGCGGGTGCCAGCCACTTCCCCGCGCACCCGCGGCCCTTGCGGGCCGGGTTCGCCAGAACCGAACGACGCTCGTGCGAAGCGTGAACTGCCAGTAGACGCGAGGCCGGTGGCGGGGAACAATGGGGTGTCGCACTCGCGGGAGACGCCATGACCACCGACCCGACCGCCGACCCGCCGCCGGCCCCACCGCGGCGGCGGACGTTCACCGAACGCCTGGGCACACGACCCGGCACCCGCGGGTTCGTCGCCCGGCTGAAGGCCGACTCGTCCGCCGACATCTACCTGATCCGCGGGAACGACTCGACCGGCCGACCGGCGTGGTACTACCTCCGCGCCCACCGGGGCAAGAAGGTGGCGTTCGAGACGGCATCGAAGCGGGGGAACGTGCAACTGACCGAGTACGGCACCATCCTCCTGTCCGGGTACAGCAAGACGCCCCCGCCGGATGTCGTCGCCCGCATGTCCACCGAATACGGGTTTAGCGAAGGCACCTCCGCCGCCGACGGCGACGACTGACACCGTCGGCCCATTCGGGTATCATCACCTCGCCTTCCCCCTCCCGAGGTGTCTGCTCATGCGCCGCCTGACGCTCGCCGTGCCGGTCGTGCTCGCCCTGTCCGCCCTGCTGTTCGCCGACCCGCCCAAGCCGGAGAAGTTCGACGACAAGGGGTTCGTGCCGATCTTCGACGGCAAGACGCTCGACGGGTGGAAGGTGTCCGCCAAGACCGGGCACAGCGGCGCCAGCAAGAACAAGAGCGGCGGCAAGTGGGTGGTCGAAGACGGGGCGATCGTCGGCAGTCAGGACGTGCCGGAGAACGGCGGCATCGTCATCACCGAGAAGAAGTACGGCGACTTCGAGGTGGTGCTGGAGATGAGGAACGACGACGGCCCGGACAGCGGGCTGTTCCTGCGGAGCACCGACACCGGCACGTGCTACCAGGCGATGATCGACTACCACAAGGGCGGCAACCTGATGGGCATCTACGGCGAGGGCAAGTTGGGAGGCAAGCCGCACGTCCGCAACTTCAACTTCGGCAAGGAC
>JANNQE010000747.1:0-7597 GCA_031441625.1 Planctomycetia bacterium | reverse complement strand
TCTCTTCGGGCTTCTTCTCTTCCGGCGGCGGCTTCACCCCCGGCGCGGGGGCGTTCGGGTTGACCGGCAGGTCCGGCTTCGGGCCGGGTTCCGGCGGCTTCGGGGCGTCGCCCACGCCTCCCAACTCCGGCGGCAGCGCGGGGATGATCGATTTCGGCTTGTTCGCCTTCGCGTTCGCCTCCCGCAGGCACACCACCAGCCCGTTGCTGGCGGCCAGCAGCACGCGGTCGGTGCTGTCGTTGATCACGTTCACGTCGAACTGGGCGGCGGCCAGGGTGCCGAGCGGGCGGGCCATCAGGGTGCTCGGGTCGGCCTTCCCCTTCGAGTACACGAGCACGTCGCCGCGGCGGTCGCGGGCGAACACGAGGGCCTCGCCGACGGCCACGATGCGGTCCACTTCGGCGTCCGTCCGCCAGTCCACGTCGCCCGTCTTCACGTTGATGCGGGCGGTGCCCGAGCGGTCGCCGCCCACGTACACGCCGTCGGCCGCGCCGAGCGGCTTGCGGTTGAGGATGCCGCCGACGTTGGTGCGGAACTCGTACCGCGGGTTCTGCCGGGTGCCGCCGAACAGGTCCACCGCCAGCACCTGCCCGTCGGTGAGGGGGAGGAAGGCGAGCGCCTGATTCTTGCCGTACGAGTACGGCCCGCCCAGGCCGGCGGCGGTGGCGGCCGGCAGCTTCCACACCTGCTGCTCGCTCTCGTCGTCGGCCCGGTCGCGGATGACCACCTGCAAATACTTCCCGTCCTCGGCGATCCACAGCCGCGGGGCCGACTGACTCGACTCGGGCACGAAAATCGGCTCGGCGTACACCTTCCCGCGGGTCTCGGTGATCCACCGCAGCTTCGGCTTGAACGGCGGCGGGCGGAGGTTGGTCAGCTCGAACAGGCGCGCCACCGACGGCGGCATCATGACCACCGACGGGGTGAGCTGGTTGTACGTCAGGTAGTCCGGGCGGGAGGTGTACGGCTGCTTGACGCTCGGCAGCATGGCCACCGACACCACCTTGTTCAGCCCGCCGGTGAAGAACGGCGGCGTCACCTGTTGCAGGGCGGCGACGGAGAACGTCGGCTGGTTGTTGCCCATGCCGAACCCGGACTCGAAGTACGACGGGTGGACGGCGAACTTCTCCAATTCCGGCGTGGCGGGGATGGTCGGGAACTGCCGGCCGGGGCTGCGGTCGGCGATGCCGTCGGTCAGGCTGGCACCGAGCGGCCCGCCCTCGGACATCGACTTCGCCCGCTCGTCCCGTTTCTTCTTGGCCGCCGCCGACGTGTGGAATGACGGCGGCAGGTCGTAGCACGCCACCTTCCCGCTCGTGAACGTGACGTACAACTGGTCGCCGTCCGTCACCGGGCCGACGGCCGGCGTCTCGGGCAGGTCGAACTCGAACTCGAGCACGCCGGTGAACCGCTGGTGGCAGTACAGCTTGGACACGTTCACCGAGTACACGAACTGCTCGTTCACCCCCACCGTGTATCCGTCGGTGAAGGACACCGGGAACTTGAACTTCCACAACTCCCGCCCGGTGCCGGCGTCGAGGGCGACGAGCAGGCCGCCTTTGGTTTGCACGTACACCTGGGCGGCGTCCACCGCCTGCACGCGGGCCACGCCGTCCTGGCGGTGCAGCACGGGCACGAAGGTGGACCAGTCGGCCTTCAGCCCGAGGCGGTCGAGGACGGCGGCCTCCGGGGTGGCGGCGCGGGCGGTGCTCTGGGCGAGCGCCGGCCCGGCGGCCAGCCCGAGCAGCAGGAAGGGCAGTGCGAACCGCATGACGACGGCTCCGGGGTAGGGCGTGGTGTTTACCTTACCGCGCCAGCGGGCGGGGGTGTGAGGCCCGCCCCGACGGATTCCGCGACGGCCGGCGCGGATGTGCCGGGAATGCCGGCTGCGCCGGGAAAGTGGCCTGCTCGCTCCGCCACACTACCCGCGATTCAACCGGGCGGCCACCTTGAGTTGACGCAGGGTCGTCTCGTAGGTGTCGTTCAACCGCACCGGCACGCACACGCCGCCCCACAACCAGAACGGCACCTCGGCCGGGAGTGATTCGCCGACGACGAGCGAGTGGGGCCAGAGGGACAGCTTCCCGCTCCCGTTCCCGCCGGTCGGCCGGTACCCGATCGCGTACAGGTCGTCGGCGACTGCCTGTTCCGGGCGGCCGATGGCCGTCATCAGTTGGTTGTGCAGGTTCGCCCGCCGGTCGGTCACCACGTCCGCCACCACCAGCCCCAGCCCGCGGTGCAGATACTCCCGGCACTTGGTGACGAACGCCTCCCGCGAGTCGGGTCGGTCCTTGTTCGCCGGGCTGACCAACTCCACCGCCCCGACCAGCCGCATCTCGCCGGGTGCGTCTTCATACACCAGCACCTCCAGCGCGTCGGTGGCCACGGCGAACGGCACGGTGGCGACGGCCGGCGGGGCGGTGTAGGACGACGTCCATTCGCCGGGCACGTCGGCCGACGGGTCGCCCATCCGTTCCAAGGCGGCCACGTCCACCTCGATGCCGAACCGCGCGCTCGGCTCGGCGAAGAATTGCGGCGGGAGGAGGGCGTTCAGGTCGGTGGCGAGGGTCGCCAGCCACGCCGAGTGGAACGAATTCCACTGGAGCACGTTTCGCAGCGGCGGGTGGAAGTGGTCGAGCAAGGGCATTTGCGTTTCTCCTGTGTCCATTTCACCCGCTCGCGTCGCCCCGGTCAACCGCATCACCCGTCATACAATGCCGCCGTTCCACTCCTCTCTCGTCATGCGGATTTGCCCTTCGCTCGCGCGTCGGGCTAACACCGAGGCCCGCCATGAAAGTCGGCATGAACCTGCTGCTGTGGTCCGGATCGATCACCGCCGAACACTTCCCCGTCATCGGCAAGATCAAGGCCGCCGGGTTCGACGGGGTGGAGATCCCCCTCTTCGGCGGCGACGCCACGCAGTACAAGGAGCTGCGGGCGGAACTCGACAAGCAGGGGCTGGCGTGCAGCACCGTCACCATCATGACGCCCGAAGCGAACCCGATTTCGCCGGACGCGGGCGTGCGGGCGGCGGCCGTCGAGCGGCTCAAGTGGGCCATCGAGATGAACCACACCCTCGGCAGCTTTGCCATGTGCGGGCCGTATCACTCGCCGCTCGGCGTGTTCAGCGGGGTCGGCCCGACGGCCGATGAAAAGGGCAGGGCGGCGGAGGTGCTGCGACAGGCGGCCGAGTTCGCCGCGGGCGTGCCCAACTTCACCCTCGCCATCGAGTACCTGAACCGCTTCGAGTGCTACTTCCTGACCACGGCGAAGGACGCGGCGGCGCTGGTGAAGAGCGTCGATCACCCGAGCTTCCGGTGCATGTACGACACGTTCCACGCGCACATCGAGGAGAAGAGTCAGGCGGCGGGCGTGGCCGCGGTGGACGGGCACTTCGCGCACGTCCACATCAGCGAGAACGACCGCGGCGTGCCGGGCACGGGGCAGGTGCGGTGGGACGAGGCGTTCAAGGCGATCAAGGGCACCGGGTACGACGGCTGGCTGGTGATCGAGGCGTTCGGGCGGGCGCTGCCCGACCTGGCCGCCGCCACCCGCGTGTGGCGTGACCTGTTCCCGAGCGCCGACGACGTGTACACGCAGGGCATCGGGTTCATCAAGCAGAAGTGGGCCGCGGCGTGAGGGAGACACGCCCGCGGCGGCACCGTTGACCACCGGTTGATGCCCCGCTATGACACGGTCATGAGCGAACAATCGACCGCTGACATCTTCGTCAGTTACGCCAGCCACGACCGGCCGGCGGTGTACCGACTCGTAGACGCGCTGACGGCCGCCGGGTACGCGGTGTGGTTCGACCGCCACTGCATCCGTTGCGGCGACTATTTCGCCACCGAGATCGCCCGCGGCCTGAAGGGGTGCCGGCAGTTCGTCCTCGCCTGCTCCCCCGTGTCGCTGAAGTCGGACAACGTTCACGACGAGTTCGCCATGGCCCTACGGCAGCGAATGCCGCACGTCCTCCCGGTGTGGCTCACTCGCCCCGACCGCTTGCCCGACCGCTACGAACTCCAATTGGGCAAAATCCAGTACATCGAAACCGCCGGCCGACCTGAAGCGGCGTGGCTGGCGGACGTGCTCGCCTCGGTCCGAAAGGCGGGCATCCCGCTTCGCACCTCCCTCGACCTGCCGACGACCCGTGAGGCGTTCTGGGCCAGCGTCCGCGGGCAGCAGTGGGAGGACGCCGTGCGGCACGGTCGGCGGCTACTTTCGGCCGACCCGGCGGACGCGCACGCGGCCGAGGCGGTGGGGCGGGCGGAGGGGTGGCGGAACTACCACGAGCAGCAGTTGGTCACCCGGCTGGCGTCCACCCGCGACCCGGAGGCGTGGTGGCAGGCGGCCCGCGCCCACCCGACCGCGGCGTGGGCCGACCACGCCCTGTTCACCGCGGCGGTGGAACTGCCGCCCGCCCGCCTGCCGGAACTGCGGGCCGAGTGCGAGCGGGCGAGCGGGCACGCCGCCCAGGTGGCTCTGGCGGTCATCGCCGTGCGATGCGACGACCCGCGGGGGGCGGTCGAACGACTCGAAACGGTGCTCCGGGCGGACCCGTTTCACACCGCCGCGCTGCACTACCGGACAAGAGGGGATCGAGAAATTGTCAATAGTGCCTGAGATATCAGCGTTTTCTACGTCGCACCGAGTGCACTAAACGCACCGAATCGCACGGTTCACACGGGGTTTGGGAACGGAATGGTGCACTCGGCCGCTGACTCCAAACGCGATTCTCAAGGGCCTGAATTCATGCAGCCTCCGTCGTTCGAGCGGTTCTACGGCGTGGACTTCAGCGGGGCGAAGCGGGCGGGTGACTTTATCTGGGTGGCGGAACTGACGCCACTGCGAAAGGGGTTCACACTGACCGCCCTGCGCTCGTTGACCACCATCTGCGGCACAGCCGAGCGAGCTCCGGCGCTCGCCCACTTGGTTCAACTCGTCCTCACGTCGGAGCGGGCACTCTGGGGGTTCGACTTCCCGTTCGGGTTGCCGATCGAACTCTTCGCGCACGCCGCCCCATGGGACGATCAGTTCGCGTTTCTGGCGGAGTGGGGTGACGACGCTTACGGCTGTGGTCTGGAGTGCGTGCGGCGGGCGACGAAACTACTTCAAAGGAAGCACATCATGAGGGCTTCGGACACGGAGGCGCGGACGCCGTTCGACTGCTACCACTACCGGATCATTTACCAAACCTTCTATGGGATGCGTGACGTGGTGAACCCGCTCAGGCAGACGACCGGCACGGCGGTGTTGCCCTTCCAGTATCGCAAGCTGGCGCGGGCGAAGCGGGTGGTCGTGGAGTGCTGCCCGTCGTCAGTCCTGAAGCGGGTCAAAGTGCCACACCAGAATTACAAGCAACCGACCGGCGGGCCGCTCACCCGGAAGCGCCGCCTCACGAGGCACGCCATCCTGGAGTGGCTGGCTGGCGAGGTGCGGATCGACGACCGGCACCGACGGGTGATGATGCGGAACCCTGGTGGGGACGCCATCGACGCGGTGATCGCGGCGGTGGGGGCGGCGCGGGCGGTCGAGACGGCCGACCACCGGGCCATCGCTCGTCACCCGCGCTACCGGCAGGAGGGGCACCTGTTTTTCTGAGGGTAGAATGCGTGCCGGCGTGGGTTGGGAAGACGCTCACCCTCAGTTCTCGTAACGGCGAGTTCGCGGCCTGTGGTCAACTGGGGTCGTTTGGTAGTGACGGATCGTGCCTTGGTGCGAGACCGACGAGGTCGGGGAGCGACAACTTCCGCCCATTCCCGTCGCGGCTCTCCCGCTCGTACGCCACGAACCACTCGTAGTGTTCCACCTCGTTCCCGATTTGAGGCTAGCAGACTTTCAACCCCGGCAGCCCGCCGGCCGACTTCAAGAACGCCTTCAGCACGTCCAATTTCGCGTCTGTGATCGCCCCCTCGAATGTGGCCTTCGCCTCGCCCAAGTTGATCCCTGCCGGCCGTTCGCAGGTGGGCACCGCGGCCGCCCACGCGTCCCCGCCGGCCACGCAGGAAGCGTCGGCCACGACCTTCGCCCGCACACTCCCGAACCCGAACGGCTTGCCCAGCCCAAGCCGCAGGAAATGCTCGGCCGGCAGGTCGAGGAGCCACACGATTGCGCCCGATTCCACCCGCGACAGGTTTGTCAGTTTCAGATCGAACTCGAACGTCGTGTTCTCATTAACCCACCCGCGGATCGAGCGGTTTTGGTTCGTCTTCTCCCGCCCCTTCCACTGCTCTTCGGCAATCCGTCGGTGTGGTGGGGGTACACCTTCGGCCCGCGGATGCGGTTCCGCCGTTTCTCATCCGCCGCGCGGGTGTACCCCGCCTGCTCTTTCGGGATGCCATTCTGTTGGACCGAGCCGTCGGATTTGCCCAAGTAGAACCTCCCCTGGGCCGGTTTCGGTTGGCCCAAGATGGCGAGCGGTCCAGGCGGGTCGAACGTGCAGATTGCCTTCTCGGCATCAGTTGTGCAGATCACGAGGTCAGTTCACGGTTTGTAGTTTGGGTGATGCGGGACGAGGTCGTTTGCGGAAGGCACAGCCGGGGCGGTGGGCGAAGTGGCGTTCGAGCCGCCCGTCCTCGCTCAGCAGGGCCGCCCGCAGTTGCAGGATGGACGCCGCCCCGGCCGGCCGCGTCCAGTGCTTCTGCTTCCCCTTCACCCGCGTGGCGAACGCCCCCACCAGCGACTCCACTAGGCTGCTCGTCGTCGGCTGCCCCAGCCGCCGGTACCGCGGGTAGTCCATTCGCTCCCGGTTGTTCCGCAGGTAACTCCGCCCCTCCCACACCACCCGTCGCGGGTCGGTGCGGTCGTCCGTCGCCGCGTCGGGTGGCACGCCCATCCGCTCCTGCTCGGCATCCAGCGCGGTGAGCACCTCGTCCGCCCGCCCCTGCCACACCGCCCGCACCGCCCGCACCGCGCCCACCCTTGCCCTTCGTCCACACTCACCGCACATGCCGACGTGTACAGGTAGAACAGCACGTGCAGCCGGTCGACGACCGGCTCGATCTCGCGGAAGCAGGCGGCGTGGATGGCCCAGTTGGCCGATCACTATCGGGACGATGCACGGCGGGAGGACGAGCGCCGCGATCTGCGGGAGTTCTGGAGGTAAGAGAATGCCCTACTGGGGTGATTCGCCGGGAGCCGAGAACAGTTTTGGCTCCCGACGACGTGTCCCGGCTCTCTAATCCCCTTCCCAGCTTTCTTCTTCACCGTTGCCGTCAGCAACCTTAACTTCGATGCCGTCCGCTTGTCCGTCGAGGTGCTCTGCATCCTCCCCTTTATGCCACGCTGCTGAAACCGTCGCCAGCCCGCGAGCCGATTGACGAAACGGAGGCTATTCCGTCGAGTAGAATCCCCTTCACTCGTCATCGGTACAGCGAGCTGGGACGACCATGAAGCAACTGGCCGTAAAGCTTGGCACCGACCAACTCGACAAGCTGGCGCGGGCGACGGCGATCCAGGCGGGTGCCGTTGCCCCGATCCCAGAGTTTACGCTGCAATTGCAGGTGTTTTGGTTTCTCGCGGTCGGTAACTCACCTCTTTCGGGAGTGGCTGAGCGTGTAGGTACGCTGCATACGCTCGCACCCAAACTTTGCTGAGG
>JANNQE010000746.1:0-6411 GCA_031441625.1 Planctomycetia bacterium | reverse complement strand
GGTTCAGGTTGCGAAGCAACCGAACCGGGTGGGGTGCCCGCTCGCCATCCCACCGCCGTCACACCTTCTCCCGCACGGGCGAGCCGAGCAGGCCCGTCGGGCGGAACACCAGGATCACGATCAGGATGCCGAAGATGAGCGCCCCGTTCCACCGCTCGTCGCCGAACCCGCTGCCGTAGGCGCTCACCAGCCCGATGATCAGCCCGCCGAGCACGGCCCCCGGCAGCCGCCCGATGCCGCCGAGCACGGCCGCGGTGAAGGCGTACAGCCCGTTCTGGTAGCCCATGTCGAACTTGACCGTGCCGACGGTCAGGCAGTACACCACGCTCCCCGCCCCGGCCAGCGCCCCGCCGATGAGGAACGTCAGGCGGATGACGGCGTCCGTGTTGATGCCCATCAGCTTGGCGGCCGTCGGGTTCTGGGCCACCGCCCGCATCGCCTTGCCGAGCTTGGAGTACTTCACGAACAGGGTCAGGCCGATCATCAGCGGGACGGTGACGGCGAACACCAGCAGGCTCTTGGGGGTGAGCCGCACGTGGGCGGTGTCGAGCGGGCCGAGCACCTTCCGCGGTTCGGCCTCACCGCCGGAGGCGGGCACCTCGGTGGCGAACCCGTCGAGCAGGTTGACGTTCAGGTTGGCGTCCGCCGTCTTGGCGTACACGTCGGGGAACTTGACCGGCTGCGGCCCGCCCCAGAACAGGCCGGCGTTCATCAGGAGGAAGCTGACGCCGATGGCCGACACCAGCGGGGCCAGCTTGGGGGCGTTCCGCAACGGCTGATACACCACCCGGTCGATGGCCACGTTCAGGCCGCCGCAGAAGAGGGTGCTGGCGGCGATGGCGGTGACGCCGGCGAGCGCCAGGTACGCCACCGACGACCCGGCCACGGCCCCTTCCGCCGTCAGCCCGAACAGGCCGAGGACGGTCAGCCCGAGGAAGCCGCCGAGCATGAACAGGTCGCCGTGGGCGAAGTTGATCAGCTCGACGATGCCGTACACCATCGTGTACCCGAGCGCGATGAGCGCGTACAGGCAGCCGTACGTCAGCCCGAGCAGCGTGAACTGGAGGAACTGTTCGAGGAACGTCGGGTCGGCGGCGAAGATCATGGCGGGTTCCGGCGGGTTACTTCAGCCTGGCGGCCAGTTCGGGCGGGAGTTCGAGGCGGGCGGCCAGCACGAACTTGGTGACCACCTTCTCCTTCTTCGTGTCCGGGTCGATCTCGGTGGTCTTCTGCACCCGGTTGACCGTCATGAACTGGTTGGTGGTGTCGCCGGTGGCCGGGTCGAACCGGAAGCGGCCGGTCGCCCCGTGGTACGCCTCCACGTCGAACGCCGCCTGGCGGATGGCCTCGCGGTCTTTCTTGCCGGCCTTCTTGAACACGTCCAGCAGTACCACCCCCACCTCGTACCCGTACACGGCGTAAGCCTCGCTCGGCGGCTTCGGCACCTTCACCCGCACCCCGTCGCGGACCTCCCAGTCGGCGTACAGGTCGGCGTACCCCTCGACGTACGTCTTCCCCCGCCCGCCCTCCTGGATCAGCCCGTCGGGCGTCAGGCCGGGGAAGGTGGCGTAGAACGGCACGTCCACGAACGTGTCCGCCCCGGCCGCCTTGATGATGGCGTTCTCGCACGTGCCGTCCGGCCCGACCATCGGCACGCCCAACCCGGCGTTCTTCATGTCCTGGATGAGCTGCCCGGCGTTGCTCTGGGTGGTGCCGCCGAAGTAGATCACGTCCGGCCGCTGGCCTTTGATCTTGGTCATCAGCGTCTCGTAGGTCGGCGCTTTCGGGTCGATGCTGGTGCGGCCGAGCACCTCGATGTTGAACCCCAGTTTCGGGTCCTTGCAGTTCTTCTCCACCGCGTCGGCCAACCCCTTGCCGTACAGTTGGTTGTCGTCCAGGATGTAGATCCGCTTCGCCCCCAGGCCGGCGGGGGAGGCGGACGGCGAGCGGTGGATGAAGTACACCGTCAGCAGGCTCTGGAGGTCGTCCGTCGGCACCACCCGCACGTAGTTCAGCTTGCCCGTCGGCCGGTAGCAGTCCGGCTCGTTCCGCTCGCCGGTGCCCGGCTTGGTCAGACTCTCGGCCGTGTTCGCCGGCGAGATCATGAGCAGGTTCGCCCGGTTGGTGATGGGCATGCTCACCTTCGCCGCCCCGGAGTTGTACGTGCCGATGTACGCCATCACGTCCGGGTCGCGGCGGGCGTAGTTGGCGTTGGCAATCTCCTGCTCGATGGTCCAGTCGCCGGCCGAAGCGGTGGCGTCGTCCAGGTCTTCGTAGGTGAGTTTGTAGGTCTTCTTCTCGCCGGTGGCCGGGTCGGTCAGTTCGATCTGATTCCCGACCTCGTGGAAGGCGAGCAGCAGACCGTTGCGGATGGTGTCCGTCTGCCCGCGGGCGCTGCCCGAGCGGGGCATACTGGACACCACCTTGATCACGTCCGGGTTGCCGCCCCCGCCGCCCGCGGGCAACAACTGCGGCAGCGCGAACGTGCCGACGACGCCGACCGCCGCGAACGCGACGACGAGCACCAGCGGCAGTGTGATGCGGAAGGGCATGGGGTAGCGGCGGGCGGAGAGGAGTTGGGCGAAATGGTACGCTCGGCATCGGGAAGCGTCAACGACCGAATCGGAATGAGAGAAGAGACCTCACCCCCCTGGCGTTCTGTTCCGGTCGGGCGGACGGGGTGGAAAAGTGCGGTCGTGGCGAGAAACGCCCGATGCGCGTGCGGCGGCCGATACAATCTGCCCTGGCGTTCGGCAGTATTGGCTGAAAGGCACGCCCGCCCGGTGCGATACTCTGTTGAGGCGGTTCCCGCGGGTGCGGTTGATTCCTCATCGTGCGGCCGGCAACAATACCCCGTGTCGAAGTGGTCGGCACGGCGGCCGTTCCGTGTGGTGTGTTTCCTCTCCCTCTGGTGACCGACGTACCGGACCCCTGGGCGGCCCTCTCCCCCGCCGGCCCACCGATCCGAGGAGGCACGCCATATGACCGACAGTACCGACCCGGACGACTCGCCGGCAGATCGCGGCGGCCGGGCGCGGACCATCGGGGGCATCCCCCCGGTCATCCGCTCCGGCCGCGACGCCATCAGCACCGAGCTGGCGCTCACCCTCTTCCGCCAGATGGTCCGCACGCGGGCGCTGGAAGAGCGGTCGATCAAGATGTCGAAGTCGGGCGAGGCGTACTTCTGGATCGGCGGCCCCGGCGAGGAGGCGTTCAACGTCTGCCTCGGGTTGCAAACCCTCCGCGGGCAGGGGCCGGCCTTCGACTACCTGCACCTGCACTACCGCAACGGCGGTGCCCTGCTGGCCATGGGCATGCCGATGGTCGACCACATCCGCCAACTGGCCATGACGGCCACCGACCGGCACAGCCTGGGGCGGAACTTCGTCGGCCACTACGCCATGCCCGAGTGGAACGTCATCCCCGTCACGAGCGTGATCGAGGTGCAGATGGTGATGGCCCCCGGCACGGCCCTCATGCAGAAGCGGCATGGGGGCGAAGGCATCAGCATCGCCGTGACGGGCGACGCGGGCACCGCCGAGGGCGACTTCGAGAGCTGCCTGCTGTGGAGCAGCCGGCCGGGGAACGAGTTGCCGGTGCTGGTGCTGGTGACGAACAACGGGTACGGCATCAGCACCACGCACGCCAGCCAGCACGCCGCCAGGCACATCGCCACCCGCGGCGAACCCTACGGCATCCGCAACGAGACGGTGGACGGGAA
The DNA here is from genome assembly GCA_031441625.1 of Planctomycetia bacterium. Classification (GTDB taxonomy): domain Bacteria; phylum Planctomycetota; class Planctomycetia; order Gemmatales; family Gemmataceae; genus JALHQU01. Next base: position 2,690 of record JANNQE010000746.1, on the reverse strand, counting down.
CGACCCGGTGGTCATGTGGCACGCGCTCGACCGGGCGATGCGATACGTCCGCACCCAGCGGCGGCCGTTCATTTTGGAGGCGATGGTGAGCCGGCTGCACGGGCACAGCAGCAGCAGCGGCGCGCAACGCAACTGGAGTGACGCCGACCCGGTGTCCGGGTTCGAGCAGAAGTTGCTCGACTGCGGGGCGACCGACGCCGAACAGGTGCGGGCGCTCAAGGACGAGGCGAAGGCTGAGGCCGACGAAGCCGCGGATGCCGTGGCCGGCGAACCCCGCCCCACCCCGCTCGACGTGTACATGGGCACCTACGCCCCCAGCCCGGTCGATGCCGTGTACCCGAAGGACTACACCGGGCTTCCCGCCCGCCGAACGTGAGTGCCAGCATGACACCCACCCCCATTCCCGCACCCGCCCCGGCACCTGACCGCCCCCGCGCGTTCGGCACCGGCTGGATCAGCGGAACGCTCTCGGTGGCCCTGGCCGTGATCGGGCTTGGCGGCGTCCTCTGCTTCCTCTTCCCGGCCTACCTCACCACCCCCGAAGCCCGTGAGGTGTACACCGTCCCGGTCATGCGGTGGGTGCTGCACGCCGTATTGGTGACCGGGTTCGGGTTCGGGTTCGTCAGCGTCATGCTGCGGCAGAACAGGACGCTCGGCCTGATCGGGATGACGGTGGTGCTGGTGGCGGTGCTACTCGGCGGATCGCGGGTGGAGATCGTCGGAGAGGTGAAGAGCGACCTGTACCTGGGGCTGGACTACACGCTGCTCATCCTGATGGTGAACTCGCTCATCTTCATCCCTCTGGAGAAGGTGTTCTTCCGTCTGCGGCAAAGCGTGTTCCGACGGGCGTGGCGTCTGGACCTGCTCTACTTCTTTGTGAACACTATGCTGGTCGAGGTGACGACGTTCTTCACCCTCATGCCGGCGGCCTTCCTGTTCGGCTGGGCGGTGAACGCCGAGGTGCAGGCGTGGGTGCGGTCCCAGCCGGTGTGGGTGCAGGTGATCGAGTTGGCGTTCTTCACCGACCTCGCCCAATACTGGGCGCACCGCCTGTTCCACACCATCCCGCGCCTGTGGCGGTTCCACGCCATCCACCACAGCACCGAGACGATGGACTGGCTGGCCGGCATGCGCAACCACTTCGCAGACATCATCCTCACTCGCGCGATCGTCTACATCCCCGGATTTCTCTTCGGGTTCTCGCCTGCCGCCATCGTCGGCTACCTGGTATTCGTCTCCATTCACGCCGTCCTCGTCCACGCCAACGTGCGGTTCAAGTTCGGCTGGCTGGAATATGTCCTCACCACCCCGCGGTTCCACCACTGGCACCACGGCATCGAAAAAGAAGCGGTGAACAAGAACTACGCCATCCATTTCCCGGTGCTCGACCTCCTCTTCGGCACCTTCTACCTGCCGAAGGGGGAGTGGCCGTCCGGGTACGGGGTGCGACACAACGACCTCCCAGCCGGGTACTTCGCCCAGTGGGTCTACCCGTTCCGCGGCGAGAAGCCCGCCCCCGAACTGCCGAAGGCAGACGCGCAACAGCCCGGCTGAGGTGTTTGTGACATGGCCACGCTCGTTCAAGCCGTGCGGTTGGCGCTCCACTACGGCGAGAAGCACCTGGGCGTGACCGACGTGTTCGGCGAGGACGTCGGCCCGCCGCTCGGCGGGGTGTTCACCGCCACGCAGGGGTTGAAGACCGCCTGGAACACCCCGCTCGACGAACGCGGGATCCTCGGCACGGCCATGGGCATCGCCTACGCCGGCGGGCGGCCGGTGTGCGAGATCCAGTTCTGCGACTACGCCTTCAACAGTATCGACCTGCTGAAGGTGGCGGGCAACCAGCGGTGGTGCAGCGGCGGTCAGTTCCCGATGCCGATGGTGGTGATGACGCCGAACGGGGCGGGCATCCGCGGGAGCGTGTACCACTCGCACAGCTTCGAGAGCTGGGCCAGTCGGTTGGCCGGGTGGAAGGTGGTCATGCCGTCGAACCCGCTCGACGCCTACGGCCTGATGCTCAGCGCCATCGCCGACCCGAACCCGGTGCTCGTGCTGCTGCCGAAGGCGCTCATGCGGGTGAAGGGCGACAAACTGCTGCCCGGCGAGCCGGCCGACGCCGACGACCTGGCCCGCCGCATCGACGCCCCCATCGGCGACCGCACCCACTGGCACCCCGACTGGCCGGAGGTGAAGGAATACTTCGTGCCGTTCGGCAAGGGCGAGCGGGTGCGGGAGGGCGACAGCGCGACCGTCGTCACGTGGGGCCGACTGGTGCCGATTTGTGCGAAAGCCGCCGACGACTTGGCCCGCGACCTGGGGTTCACGTTCGACGTGATCGACCTGCGGAGCATCTTCCCCTACGACTGGGACCTGATCTCGCGGAGCGTGGAGAAGACCGGGCGGGTGCTGATCGCCAACGAGGACAGCGAGGTGACGAACTTCGGCGAACACCTGCTGCGGCGGGTGGTGGACGAGCACTTCTACGACCTGCTGGTGCGGCCCCGCACGCTCATGGGCAAGCACGTGCCCGGCATCGGCATGCAGCAGGTGTACGAGGACAACTCCGTCCCGCAGCACCCGGACGTGACCGCCGCCATGCGCGACCTGGCCGCCGACGCGGCGTAGTCCGAGCCGCGACCGCCGACGAGCCGCGACCGCGAGGGAGCGGTGTTGCTACACCCGCTCCCTCG
>JANNQE010000745.1:0-4462 GCA_031441625.1 Planctomycetia bacterium | reverse complement strand
CCTCAGCAAAGTTTGGGTGCGAGCGTATGCAGCGTACCTACACGCTCAGCCACTCCCGAAAGAGGTGAGTTACCGACCGCGAGAAACCAAAACACCTGCAATTGCAGCGTAAACTCTGGGATCGGGGCAACGGCACCCGCGGGCATGGTCATCTCCGGCGGGCGTGCCCCGGAGTACCTGCGATACGACGAACACCTGCTGGACCTGACGCGGGCCATGTTCGCGGCGAACAAGCCGGTGGCGAGCGTGTGCCACGGCATCGAGATCGTCGCCGCCGCCGGCGTGCTGAGCGGTCGCACCGCCACCACAGTCGCCAAGTGCAAGCTGGACGTGGAGTCGTTCGGCGGCGTGTATTTGGACCGCGAGGTGGTCGTCGATGGCAACTTCGTCACCGCCCGCACCTGGCACGACAACCCCGCCTGGATGCGCGAGTATGTGAAATTGTTGGGCGGGGTGTAGGAGACCTCACCCCCCGTCCCCCTCTCCATGCCATGGAGAAGGGGTGTTGAACACCACAGGTGCCCTGTCATCGCCGCGAGCCTGCGAGCGTGCTGAAGTCGCTCGCAAGCTCGCGGCGATGACACCGATGGTTGTCGCGTTTGATGACCGATCAGTCCTTTCCCCCTTCGGAGTTCCTTCCCATGCCCCGCCTGCTCCCCGCCCTCCTGCTCCTGCTGCTCGCCGGCCCGCTGTGGGCCCAAGAGCTGAAGTTCGACCGCAAAGAAGACGTCATTTACGGCCGCAAGTTCGGCCTCGCCATGACCATGGACGTGTTCACCCCGAAGGAGAAGCCGAACGGCAAGGGTGTCATCTTCTGCGTGAGCGGCGGCTGGTTCTCCTCGAAGGAGAGCATGAACGTCGGGTTCGTGGCCGAGTTCCTGAAGCGGGGGTACGTGTGCTTCGCCGTCGTCCACGGGTCGCAGCCGAAGTTCACCATCCCCGAAGTGCTCGACGACATGCACCGGGCGGTGCGGTTCATCAAGTCGAAGGCGAAGGACTACAGCATCGACCCGGACAAGCTGTGCATCTGCGGGGCGTCGGCCGGCGGGCACCTGTCGCTCATGCAAGGCACCGCCGGCAAGGACGGCGACCCGAAGGCCAAAGACCCGGTGGAGAAGGAGTCGTCGAAGGTGGCGGTGGTCGGCTGCTTCTTCCCGCCGACCGACTTCCTGAACTACGGCAAGGACGGGGCGGTGATGCTCGGCCGCGGCACCTTGAAGGGGTTCAGAGCCCCGTTCGACTTCACGGCGTGGGACCCCAAATCCAACTCGTTCGAGGTGATCGCGGACGAGAAGAAGCGGGAGGAGATCGGGAAGGCGATCTCGCCCGTCTACCACGTCAGCAAGACCTCCGCGCCGGCGCTCATCATCCACGTCGACAAGGACGAGTTGGTGCCCATCCAGCAGGCCGAGCGGGTCATCAAGAAGTACGAGGAGGAAAAGGTGGCGTGCGAGCTGGTGGTGAAGAAAGGCCAGGCGCACGGGTGGGCCGGGCTGGACAAAGACCTCGTCACCATCGCCGACTGGTTCGACAAGCACACGGCGAAGAAGTAGGTGCCGCGAACCGGGGGCGAACTCATGGACCGCTGGGTGATCTTCGCCGGGCTGTCGGCGGTGTTCGCCGGGCTGACGGCGGTGCTGGCCAAGCACGGGCTGGACGGCATCTCCAGTCACCTCGGGCTGGTCGTCCGCACGGCGTTCGTGTTCGCGTTCGTGATCCTCTACGGCTGGTTCATGGTGCCAAAGGCCGAGTTGGGTCAACTCACGCGGAACAACGTGCTGTGGCTCGGGGTGTCGGCCGTCACCACGTTCCTGTCGTGGGTGTTCTACTACATGGCACTCAAGGACGGAGACGTGGGCACGGTGGCCCTCATCGACAAGAGCAGCTTCGTGGTGGCGGTGGTGCTGGGGTGGCTGGTGCTGAAGGACGAGTTCTCGTGGCGCGTGTTAGCCGGGGCGGGGTTGATCCTGGCCGGGGTGGTGGTGGCGGCGTGGAAGAAGTGACCGGGCGACCAGACGAAAACACCACCGCCCGTGCCGGGGGATTGGCACGGGCGGCGGCTCGCAGGGGGTTCGGTGGCACAGGCCATCTTGCCTGTGTGGTTGGCAGCACCGGCAGGAATGCCTGTGCCACCAGTCGAGTCACACGGACACCGCGGCCAGGTCCGCGAGGCGGGTGGCCCGCCGGCTCTCGATCGTCTGTCGGTCGGCTTCCGCTTGGTCGCGGAGCATCTCGGCTTTCACCACCGCCGACAGCCGCAGCACGGTGGCGATGTCGAGTAGCATGGACGACACTTCGCTGCTGGTCTTGGTGGTCGAGGCGAACCGGGGGGCTTTGATGGTCTGGATCATGGTCGCACCTGGGGGCGGTGGTGGTTGTTGGGTCGGCTGACGGAAGGGGTAATTGCTCGCCCCGTGCCAATCCCCGGCACGCCGCGTCGAAATTCCGCCGACCCCGCCGAATTGCCTGAAATCCGTGGCCGTTCGCGTCACTTGAATGTTTCGATACGGTTCCCCTTGCACGGCCGCGGGGTGCAATTTCTTCCCTTGAGAGATTCCGTACAATCCGCGCCGGCACAATTGACACGACCACACTTCGGGCGGGTAACATTTGCACACCCCCGCCTGCCCCGGCTGCCGATTCAACCCGCGTTCCCCCAACTTGCAGCACCGCATACAATCCGCCCACTGCCCGCCGCTTCGCGGAGGATTCGCCCATGCTCGTGTCGGCCGCTCTCGCCTGTGCCCTCGCCACCGCCCCCAAGCCGGCGGTGACGGTGAAGCCGGACATCACCTACGCCACCTACGGCAAGGAGAGGTTGCAGCTCGATCTGGTGCTCCCCGCCGGCCCCGGCCCGCACCCGGTGGTGCTCTGCTTCCACGGCGGGGCGTGGACGGCCGGCAGCCGCAAGGAACTGACCACGCCGACGATCGTGATCCCCGGCCTCACGCCGTCCGGGAGCAAGGAGGTGGGCATTTTGGAGAACCTCGCCCGGCGGGGGTACGCGGCGGCGACGGTGTCGTACCGCTTGGCCCCGAAGAGCAAGTTCCCGGCGCAGATCGAAGACGCCAAGACGGCCGTGCGGTTCCTGCGGGCGAACGCCAAGAAGTACGACCTGGACCCCGACCGCGTGGCGGCGATGGGCTTCTCGTCCGGCGGGCACCTGGCCCTGCTGCTCGGCACCACCGACAGCGCCGCCGGGTTCGACGGCACCGAGCACGCCGAGCAGAGCAGCAAGGTGCAATGCGTGATCGACTTCTTCGGCCCGGCCGACATGGCGCTCTACGCCGAGTCGCAGGGGCTGAAGGAGTCGATCCTCACGTCGCTGCTGGGCAAGGAGTGCCAGACCGACCCGAAGTGCGTGACGCGAGCCTCGCCGGTGGAGTACGTGAGCAAAGAGTCCGCCCCGACGCTGTTCATCCACGGCACCGTGGACTTGGTGGTGCCCATCGTGCATTCCGAGCGGATGTTCAAGAAGATGAAGGAGTCCGGCGTGCCGGTGGCCATGCACAAGGTGCCGTGGAAGGGGCACGGGTGGGAGGACAAGGACGCCACCCGCGCCGCGGCGATGGCCACGATGGAGTTCCTGAACACGCACTTGGCCGCCAAGCCGGAGAAGAAATGACTTCTTGGGACCTCACCGTTCCCAGGCCTCACGGCCTGGGCTGTGGGAACCGCCCCTTCGGGGCGGGGGTGGTTGGGGTGCCGCAGGCACCGCGGCCTGAAAGGCCGCCTCCCACAGCCCAGGCCGTGAGGCCTGGGAATGGTTGGCGGTGGGTGTGGCTCCTGCTCCTCGCCCTGCTGCCCCTCGTCGGGCACGGCTGCCACGGGGACGACGTCGATCACGAGCCTTCCGTGCCGCCGCCCGTCTACAATCAGCGGTGAGGCGGTCGCCTCCTCCCGGCGGGGTGCCCGCCGGTCGAACTGTTCCTTCGAGGTGTTCCCATGCGAGCGTGGCAACTGCCGGCGGCGGGGGTGGCGGTCGCCGCCCTGGTGCTGGCCGGGTGCGGGCCGATCGACAACAGCCCGATGCCGACCGACGGGCCGAATCAGGTGGTGTACAGCGTGCCCGGCATGACGTGAGCCACTTGACCGGCAAGCGTGCAATCCGCCATTGCCACTCTACCGTGGGTAGAGACCGCCAGCATCAAGACCGACGCCGGGAAGAAGCAGGTGAAGTTCACGGTGAAGGACGCCACGCAGTTCAAGGACGACGAGGTGATCGCCGCGCTGAAGGAGAAGGGGAGCAAGTACGGCAGCGGGGCGAAGAAGCTCGCCGGCCCGACGGAAGTGAAGAAGGGGAGTTGAAGACGCATTGAGGCGTGAGCGCCCTGGAACCGGGGACCGGGTGTGCCGGGGTGGCCAAAACCCACCCCGGGACACAGGTACCCGTTGCAAAAATAAAATTACGTTACGCGCAGGGGGGAGCCGTTATTAGGGCACCAGCATTGGGGTGGGGGGG
>JANNQE010000744.1:0-2870 GCA_031441625.1 Planctomycetia bacterium | reverse complement strand
GGCAGCCCTCCCGCTCCCATTGCCAAAGACCGCCGGACCGCTCACGCACCCACCGCGGCGTCCTCCGACGACCCCTCGATCTTCCTCACCTCGTACCCCAACTCCTTCGCCCGCCGGCGGAAGTTCGCCTCCTGACGCCGGCGGTGCTCGTCCACGAACTCCTCCTCACTCCGCTTCACGTACGCCCACCCGTACCGCAACACCCCGTACACGATCCGCGCCAGCTTGTGCGCCGTCGCCGTGATCGCTTTGGGTGCCCCCAGCCGCGAACGCTGCCGCCGCACGAACGCCCCCAGCCCGCTCGCGCTCCGCATCAGCCCCCACGCCGCCAGCCGTAGGTCATGCGCCGCCCGGTCGCACCTGCGCCCGTATCGGGCGACCTGTCACATCCGCTCACGCCCGCAATCCGCCGCACCTGCACCCGCGTCTGTAGTGTAACTGTGCCGTTTTCGGGTCACTCGCCCCGATCCCTCCCCCGTTTCCCGAGGTTCCTCTCATGCGGCTGCGTCACCTCCTGTGGGCGGCCCCCGTCGTCGGGGCCGCCGGTGTCGGATTCCTGGCCAACGTGATGGTGCCGACGGCCGACGCCGCCGGCAAGGCGGAGGGCGACCCGAAGCAGGCCGTCGCCCTGCCCATCAAACAAGTGGTGCTGTTCAACAGCGGCGTCGGGTACTTCGGCCGCACGGGTGAAGTGGAGAACGAGGCGCGGGTGGACCTGAGCTTCCCCGAGTCCGACATCAACGACCTGCTCAAGTCGATGACCCTGCAAGACTTCAACAACGGGCACATCTCGGCGGTCAGCTACGACAGCCGCGAGCCGGTCGCCCGCACGCTGTCCAGCTACGCCATCAACCTGAACAACCAGCCGTCGCTGTCGCAGATCCTCGGGCAGGCCCGCGGCGAGCAGGTGGAAGTGGTGATGAACACCACCGTCACCACCCAGCCGGGCACCGTCAAAGGCACCATCGTCGGCACCGAACTGCAGAAGGTGCCGGTGGGCACGGCCCAACTCGACTGCACGGTGCTGAACGTGAGCACGACGGAAGGGTTCCGCAGCATCAAGATGATGGACATCCAGCGGGTGCGGTTCCTCAACCCGGTACTCGAAGCCGAACTGAACCGGGCGCTCGACACCCTGGCTCTGAGCCACGACACGCAGAAGAAGTCGGTCAGCATCCAGTTCAGCGGCGAAGGCAAGCGGAAGGTGAAGGTGGGGTACGTGATCGAAGCCCCGATCTGGAAGACGAGCTACCGGCTGGTGCTGGACAAGGACGAGAAGCCGTACCTCCAGGGGTGGGCGATCGTCGAGAACCCGACGGACGAGGACTGGTCGAACGTGAAGATGGCCCTGGTGAGCGGTCGGCCGATCTCGTTCAAGATGGACCTGTACAACCCGCTGTACGTCACCCGCCCGACGGTCGAGCCGGAGCTGTTCGCCAGCCTCCGCCCGCCGGCTTACGACGGCGGCTTCCGCGGGCGTGACGGGGTCGCGCTGGCGGCGGCCCCGCCGGCACCCAAGCCGGGGTCGGTCATGCCGACGGCCGGTGCTCCTCCGGGCGGCGGTGGCGGTCGCGGCGGGTTCGGCGGCCCTGCTGCGATGGAGAAGGCTGACGCCAAGGGCGAAGGGCGGGCGATGAAGGACTCGCTCGACCGGGCCGCCGACAAGAACTTCGCCGCCGAGTTCGCCCAGGAGATGGAGCGGAAGATGAACCTGGGCGGGGCGGTGAGCAGTTCGGCCACGGCCAGCAAGCTGGGCGACAGCTTCCAGTACGGCATCAAGCACCCGGTGTCGCTCAACCGGCAGAAGTCGGCCCTGCTGCCGATCGTCGGCGAGGACGTGGAAGGCAACCGGGTGAGCATCTACAACCCGGCCGTGCAGGGCAAGCACCCGCTCCTCGGCTTCCGCTTCAAGAACAGCACCAAGGCCACCCTGCCGCAAGGCCCGGTGACGGTCATCGACCAGAGCGTGTACGCCGGCGACGCCCGCATCCAGGACGTGAGCGTGGGGGACGAGCGGCTGCTCGCCTACGCCATCGACCTGGGCACGGAAGTGATCCCGCAGAACGGCCCCGGCACCAGCAACATCACCGGCGTGAAGGCGAACAAGGGGATCGTCCACATCACCCGCCGGCTGCGGGAAGAAAAGGTGTACAAGATCAGCAACAAGAGCGACACCGACCGCACCCTGCTGATCGAGCACCCGAACCGCACCAACCAGCAGTTCAAGTTCGTCGACACGCCGAAGCCGATCGAGGAGACGGCCGCCCTGTTCCGCTTCGAGACGAAAGTGGCGGCCAAGCAGAGCGCCGAGTTCAAGGTGATGGAGGAGCGGGACCAGGGCGAGCAGATCTTCCTGTCGAACAGCCCGGACGACACCGTGCGGTTCGTCATCAACCTGACCCAGTCGTCGGCCAAGCTGAAGGAGCAACTGGCGGCCGCCCTGGTGAAGAAGGGCGAGTGGGACGCCACCCGCCGCGAACTGGCCCAGGTGCAGGCCGACCTGGCCCGCATCAACGCCGACCAGGACCGCATCCGCAAGAACCTCCGCGAGACGCCCGAGGCGGCCGAGGTGTACAAGAAGTACCTGACCAAGCTGAACGACCAGGAGAAGGAGATCGACGCCCTGACCGACAAGCAGAAGAAGTTGATGGGCGACGAGTTCAAGGCCCGCAAGGCGTACGACGACTTCCTGGGCAACCTGAGTGACTGACCGGCCCCGGAGGGGCGGCCGGGTGTAGCCTGGGGCGGAAGCCCCAGGTGTTGGTGCGAAGAAGGACAAGCCCTGGAGGGGCGCTCGGATCATTTCCGAGCGCCCCTCCGGGGCTTGATAATTGGTGTGGCATGGTCCTGGGGCTTCCGCCCCAGGCTAC
>JANNQE010000743.1:0-2609 GCA_031441625.1 Planctomycetia bacterium | reverse complement strand
CCCCCCCCCCCGCCGGTTCACCTTCATGTGCCTTCTGCGGCAGGAAGAACGACAATCCCAGGCCGATCACGTACACGCTCACGCCGACGATCCCCGCCGCCACGGCCACCCGCTCGAAGTCGTTCGCCCCCGGCATCAGGTTCTTCAGCAGCACGGTCGTCACGAACGACCCGCTGGTGCCGATCATCCGCCCGCCCACGTTGGTGGCGAAGCTGCCGCCGGTGCCCCGCAGGTGCAGCGGGTACATCTTCGGCAGGTACTCGCCGAAGTAGCTGAACTGCGCGACCGTCGCCAGCCCGCACACGAACACCCCGTACACGAACCAGTCCGGCTGCACCTTGAACAGGTACAGGTACGTGAGCGGGAAGGCGATCAGGCCGGGGATGATGAACAGCCGCAGCAGCCACCCCTTGCTGGCGATGACCACCAGCAGCACGGCCAACAAGATCCGCCCGACCAGCCCGCCGGTCTCCTGCCAGAACTGCGACTGCTCGCCGAACTCCCGCACCTCGCGGTCCGCCCGCCGCTGCTTGCCGCGGTTGTCGCCCAGGTCTTTCAGCGCCTTCTCGTACTCGCTCTTCGCCTTCAGCGCCTCGGGGTTGTCCTTCAGCATGGCGTTCAGAGCCTTCGAGTCGTCGCTCGGCGGCAGGATGGGGGCGGTCTTGGCTTTGATCTCGTCCGCCACCGCCTTCACTTCCGCCTCCTTGGCTTCCGTTTCCTTGTCCAACCCCTTCGTCTTCATCAATGCTTCCGCCTCCAGCGTCAGGTTGAACTCCTTGTCCCGCAGTTTCCTCACGTCGCGGCGGATGGCGTCCCGATCGGCCATCTTCTCCTTCAGCCCCGGAACCTGGGTGAACGCTTCCTCCAACCGCTCTTTCGCCCCCTTCACCGGCGGCTGTGCCGTCGGGTCGCCGGTCAGCACCTTGTTCAACTCGCTCGCTTCGGTTTGCAACGGGTCGAGGACTCCCCGCTGCTCGTGCATGAGCGGCGAGCCGGGGGCGATGCGGGTGGGCGTGAGTTGCAGCGCCCCGAACGCCGACGCATATGCCGCGGCACTGAGCGCAGTGGCCACCAGTGTGACGCGGCGGAACTCGGGGGCGAACAGCGCGGCGAAGCTCGGCCGGCTGAGCTTGCCTGCCCGCCGACGCTCGGACCACACCCGCGACTCGGGCACAAACGGCACCAGCGCCAGGATGAGCAGGCCCGGCACCAGCCCGGTGATGAGCGTGTACCGCCACGGGGCGTGCGGGTCGAGCGGTTCGGGCACGGGGATGGCCGGCAGTTGCTCGGCGAACCTGCCCATCAGCGAACTGGCGAACGTGACCACCAGCCCGCCGACCGACGAGAAGGCCAGCGTCCACCCGAGGGCCAGTTCCCGCGACCGCTTGTCGTTGAACAACTCGGCCACCCACGTGACGGCGGCCACGAACTCGACGCACACGCCGATGAACGTGGTGCAGCGGAAGGTGGCGAACATCCAGACGTTCGTGCTGAACGCTGCGGCCACCGGCGACAGCGAGTACAGGAGGATGCTGGCCACCATGATCCGCTTGCGGCCGAAGCGGTCGATCAGCCACCCGCCGAGCAGCCCGCTGACGCCCCCGCACACGGCCGCCGCCCACAGGATGTTGCCCAGCCACCCGCTCACCGCCGGGTTGCTCGGCGGCACGCCGAGCAGTTCCGAGAGCGCCGGCCCGCCGATGAGCGGGAGCATGAGCAGTTCGTAGGTGTCGAACAGGAAGCCGATGGCGGCGACGGTGAGGACGAGGAAGCGGACGAACGCGGACAGCGGCTTGGGCGAATCGGGCAGCGGTGACGACACGGGTTCAAGCTCCCAGAAGCGGCGAAGGCGGTAGGGTGGAAGTGTACAGATCGAGCGGCGGCGGTTCAGCGGGCGGGCGGGGGGAAGTCGCTCGGCAGTAACGACAGGGCGGGAACGAGTGATTCCGCCACGACCCGCCGACGACTGCACCGCCGGGGTGGTTTGTTGGAAGAAACGGCCCGATGTGGGGGGGCGGGAGTATTCCAGCAACGTTGGGGCGAGCCGACGCCGTCAGACGTCGGTTCAGGTCGCGCAGCCGATCACGCCCGTTTGACACGCGTTGGCCCATCGGGTAGCCTCGGCGGACACCGCGAGGCGTCCCCGAACGGCCGACCCGCCGGTATCGGCTGCGACCGTGCAATCGTCGAACAAGTTCGGCGGCGCGGCGTTCCGGCGCAATCTATCACGCCCGTTTGACAGGCATTGGCCGTCGGGTAACCTCAGCGGGGCACCCGCGAGGCACCCGACGGCCAAACCCGCCGGGATAGGCTGCGCCGGCGCATTCTAATCACAAGTTCGGCGGCGGAGTATGTGCTGTGGAGGCCTCACTGACTCCTTCGACTCGCAAGAGCCTGAAGCTTATCGGATATTGGGCTCCCGCGCCTCATTGGACTTGTGACCAACCCATACCTGGAAAGCCGTCTTGGCCGGGTGCCGTTGCCCCGATCCCAGAGTTTACGCTGCAATTGCAGGTGTTTTGGTTTCTCGCGGTCGGTAACTCACCTCTTTCGGGAGTGGCTGAGCGTGTAGGTACGCTGCATACGCTCGCACCCAAACTTTGCTGAGG
>JANNQE010000742.1:0-2924 GCA_031441625.1 Planctomycetia bacterium | reverse complement strand
GCACCTACTAATCGGTGCCGCCATGTTTACCGCGCTGCTCGCCCTCGCCCTGGCCGCCGACCCGACGCCCCCGCTGTTCGTCGCTCACGGCACCGACCCGACCGATAAGGCCGGCACGCTGGCGAAGCTGTCGGCCGACTTCGCCGTCACGCTCGTCGATCCGGACGGCACCGTCCCCGCCGGCGAGTTGATCTCGCTCCGCCAGTACACCAGGCCGCTGCCCGCACTGCCCGCCACCGCGCACGTTCGGCTGGCCAACGGCGACACCCTTCGCATCACCGACCTGACCGCCGACGGTGACTTGTCCGTGACGGTCGGCGTGCGGTGCGGTTCGGCCCGCACCTCGCAACCGCTCGCCCTGCCGCTCACCGCGCTGAGCGTCGTCTGGTTCACCGACCCGCCCGCCGACACCCCGGCCGACCCCGCCGCCTACTCCTGGTTCGACGCCACCAAGAAACAGGACGCGCTGCTGCTCAAGAACGGCGACGTGGTCCGCGGGTCGGTGGACAAACTCACCGGCGACGATACCGGCGTCATCCGCTTCAAGCCGGTCGGCGAAAAGTCCCCCACCTCGTACCCCCGCTCGGCCGTCTCCGCCATCGCCTTCGACCCGAGTCTGGCACGGGTGAAGAAGGCGAAGGGGGCGTTCGCTCGCGTCACCACGTCCGACGGCTCGCGCATCAGTGTCAGTGCGGTGTCAGCGGACGGCAAGACGCTCGAAGCGACCCCGCTCGTCGGCGGCAAACTGACACTCCCGCTCGCCGACGTGATCGCCGTGGACGTGCTCGGCGGGAAGGCGACCTACCTGAGCGACCTGAAGCCGAAGGCGGTGAAGGAGGAGGCGTTCGGGGCGGTGGCGTGGCCGTGGGCGGCGGACAAGAGCGTGAAGGGTCACCCGCTGCGGCTGAAGACCGACCGCGGCGAGGAGGTGTTCGCCAAGGGGTTGGGGCTGCACTCGAAGACGACGCTCACCTACGACCTGGGTGGCAAGTACAAGCGGTTCGAGGCGACGGTGGGATTAGACGCGGCGACGGGCCGGCGCGGGGCGGTGGACATCACCATCCTGATCGACGGCAAGCCGACCAAGCTCGACGGCCTCACCTTCGCCGGCGGGGTGAAGGCGCTCAACCTGGACGTGACGAAGGCGAAGGAGTTGACCATCCTCATCGACTTCGGCCCCGGCGGCGACGTGCAAGACGACGTCACCTTCGCGGATGCGAGGCTGGTGGAGTGACGCGGATGGTTCTTTCCACTCCCCTCCACCCTTCCGTGGAATCATGTCCTGAACGAAGAAGATCCCATGCCGGCCAAGCACTTACGGCGAAATGGCCCCCGCCGGCGGCCGACGAAAACCATCTCCGCTTGGCACTCCCGGCGGGTAGAATCTCACCAACACCCGTTGGTGAGACGCCCTTGACCGCAGACGAAGCCCACGCCGAAGCCCTCCGCCGCATCCACCACGCGAAGGACACCGACGCCGACGTGCTCGACCTCAGCGATCTGCCGATGGCCGAACTTCAGGCGGAATTGAGTGAACTGACTGCCCTCACCTCGCTCAACCTCTCCGGATGCGAGCAACTGACGACGGTGGAGCCACTCCGGGGGCTGTCCGCACTCACCTCGCTCGATCTGCGTGAGTGCGAGCAACTGACGACGGTGGAGCCGCTACGAGGCCTGTCCGCCCTCACCTCGCTCAGCCTACACGACTGCACGCCGCTGAGCACAATCGAGCCATTGCGCGAGCTTACGGCGCTTACCAAACTCGACCTTACGGGGTGCATGAATCTGCGTCGAGTTGATGCGCTAGGGGACTTGAAATCTCTCACCACACTATACCTCGCTTGGTGCGTACTGTTGACGTCGGTGGAGCCGTTGCGAAGGTTGACCGCACTCTCCAAACTTGAGCTGTATGGGTGCCGACGCCTGAAAACACTAGAGCCGCTTTGTGGGTTGTCTTCGCTCCGAATCCTTGACCTGACCGATTGCGAAAACATTGCGCTCGGTGAACTACAACCTCTCCTCACCACACTGAACCAATTGCACCTAGGCAACGCTAAATCCATCGACTTTCCAAACGAATTGTGTCGACACGGCAATGCCCTCCCTACCGTCCGTGCCTACTTCGCCGATCTTGGCGACGACCCGCAGGCCGACGCGGAGGTGAAGGTCTATCTGCTCGGCAACGGGCGAGTGGGGAAGTCGAAGCTCGCTCGACGGTTGCGGGGGTTGGAGTACGGCGAGCCGCACGAAGCCACCACCCACGGCGTGCGGCTGTACGACCACGAAGTGAAGATCGACGGCGTGCCGCATCCGGTGCGGTTGAACATCTGGGACTTCGGCGGGCAAGACATCTACCACGCCTCGCACAGCCTGTTCCTCCGCGGGCCGGCCGTCTTTCTGCTGCTCTGGTGCCCCGAACACGAGAACGACCACACGTTCAGCGAGAACGGCATCCCTCTGCGCAACCGCCGCCTGCCGTACTGGTGGGATTATCTCCGCGAACACGCCGGCGACAACAAGACCGTCACCAGCCCGGTGCTGCTCATCCAGAGCCAGTGCGACGACCCGAAGCAGGAGCGCCAGCCCGACACCCCGCTGCCGAACCGCGACGAGTTCACCAAGCTGGAAGTGCTGCACGTCTCGGCCAAGACCGGGCACAACCTGGCCGACGTGACCGCCGACATCGGCAAGGCGGTGCGGCACCTGTTCCAGAAGCACCCGCGGCCGAAGCTCGGCCCCGGCTGGGTGAAGGTCCGCGAAGAGATTCGCGGGATGCAGTCGCTTCCGAAGGACATCCGCGTGCGGACGATGAGCGTGGCCGACTTCGAGAAACTGTGCCAGGAGGCCGGGCACCCCACCCCCGCCGGGCAACTGCGTTCCCCCGGCGACCCCTCCCCGGCGGGGAGGGGAGGGGGTGATTCGAC
>JANNQE010000741.1:0-3526 GCA_031441625.1 Planctomycetia bacterium | reverse complement strand
GGGCGGCTCGTCCGAGCCGAGACCCGTGGGAGCGGGTGGCATCCGCTCCCACGGGTCTCGGCGAAGTCCGTCGTGCTTATCGCTTCTTCTTCTTCTTCGGCTTCTCCTCTTCTTCCTCTTCTTCCTCGTCGTCTTCTTCCTCGTCGTCTTCCTCGTCGTCGTCGTCGTCAGCCGCCTTCTTCTTCTCGGCCTCGGCGTCCACCTTGATCGGCCCGGTCTCCGGCTCAACGAACCCGGCGATCACCCGCGGGTCCCAGATGGTGAGCAGCATGAACACGCCGGCGAACAGCGGGAACAGGCCGAAGAAGCCGGCCACCACCGCCCACGGGTAGCTGTTGATGGTGATGGCCTGCACCGCCCCGTAGCAGGTGATGCCCCCCCACAGGGTGCACACGATGCCGATGAACACCCACCCCAGGTACTCGGTGAACTCCTCGTCCGACGGCGGCGTGCCGCCGGTGAAGATGATGCCCCACAGCCCCTGCCAGAAGAAGGCCCAGAACAGCCCGAACAGACAGAGCAGCCCGCCCTGGAAGAGCAGCAGGTTGACCGGGGTGACGAGCAGGGCGGCGGCCGACCCGCGGGCGCTCTTGGCGAACTTGTCCTTCACCGCCCCGAACGTCGGCTTGTTCTTCTCCGCCAGCCGCTTCTCCTCTTCCGACTCCTGCACCAGTCCGTACGTCTTCGGGCCGTCGTCCTCGTCGTCGGCGTACGGCGACTTCTTCGCCGGCTCGGCCGGCGGGGGCGGGCTGGCCGGTGCCGCCGCGGGTTTGGCGGTCGCGGGCTTGGCGTTCGCCGGTTTCGCGGCTTTGGCGGTGGCCTTCGCCCTCGCCGGCGGGTCGTCCTTGAACGCGATGGTCTGCGCCCGCGGGGTGAATTTGGCCTCGCACTCGGTGCAGGTGAACACCTGCCCCGGCTTGGCCTCGGCGGCCGACTTCACTTTGGCGTTGCAGTCCGGGCAGGTGTAGGAGTGCATGTGGAACCGCGGACGGGTGGGTGAATGCTCACACTCTACTCGCCTACTCATCCTTTTGCCAGACGCTCAGCACGGCGGCCTGGCCGAGCACCCGCACCCGCATCTGTTTGACCGCCCGCCAGGCGTGCGGGCGGATGGCCTCCTTCAACTCGTCAATCTCGCTCACCAGGATGACCGCCTTGCCGCCCGGCTTCAGCACCCGGTCCCACTCGGCCACGATGTTGTCGTACAGCGCGGGGATGTCGCCCGGCTTCTCCAACTGTTTGCCGAAGGGCGGGTTGCAGATGATGCGGTCCACCACGCGGCGGGGCACGGGCAGCTCGGTGCTGTCCCACCGCTCCGCTTCGATGCCGCCCCGCCGGCCCAGGTTCTGCCCGGTGCAGAAGACCGCGTTCGGGTCGATATCGCCGCCCAGGTAGCGGACCTCACGAATCCGCCGCTGCTCGCACAACTCCAGCGCTTCGGCCAGGATGGTGCCAGCCCCGCACATCGGGTCGAGCACTGTCATGCCCGGCCCGATGCCCGCCAACCGCACCATCGCCGCCGCGACGGTGGGTCGCAGCGACGCCGCCACGTGGTCGGTCTTGTACGTGCGGTGTCGCATGGTGCGGTCGGTCAGCCGCACGCCGCAGATGGCCACCTTGCCGGTGATGGTCAGCCAGATTTCGAACCAGGCGTTCTCTTCGGCGGGCACCCACCCGGCGGGCACGAACCCGGCCAGCCCGTCGGCCATGGCGTCGAGGGCGTCCACCCGCCGGTAGCCGTGTTCGCCCTGCATCTGGCAAACGAGGTGGAACGTCGGCTTGCCCTTCGTCTTCGGCCGCACGGCGTGGTGCAGGCGGAACAGGTTGGCCCAATCGACCTTCTTCGCCGTCCACCGCTTGATGGTTTCCAGGTCGCTCGCCTTGTACGTGAGCGAGTCCGACCCCCACGCCAGCAGGTACACGTCTTCGGTGGTGCGGAGTTTGAGCACGTCGGGCGTCACGTCGTCGACGCGGAACACGACCACCCCGCGGTCGGTGCGTTTCACCTCGCCTTGCAGGTCGCGGGTGATCTCGTCGGCCGCGACGGTCTCCAACCCCGGCTGAACGAAAGCGTACAGGGCGGGGACTTCGGGCGGGTCGGGGCGGCGGGCCACGGGAATGCACCTGGGAGCGAAACAGATCATGATAGCAGGCGAAGGACGGAAGTGTTGGTGAGCCGTGCGGCGTGTGGAGCCGGGTGCAGGGCCATTCCGAGTTTCCGCAAGTCGTGATTCTGGATCGAGGCGAACGGCGCGACGTGAGTCCGCCGGTTCGGGTGAACCACGGGCGTCAGCCCGCCGGGTCGAACCACAATCTCCAAGTACAACTTCGTTGGCTTCAGAGCTATGGCGTTCGGCGCATCCGACGATACACTTACTTCCATTCCATCCGCATGAGTGGTCGCCTGATGCTCGCTGAAGCTTTGGGATTCACCGTCACCCGAACCATCCCAAGCAGAGTGCTTTTGGGGGTATTGTCAGGCACTTACAAAGTGTGTGGTGGTGTGGTGAGGAATCACGGCGGGCAGATCATCGCTCATCTGGTGAACGGGGTCGATCCGCTTGGGGCATCGAATCCGGTCGGGACTGCGCTCAAGGCGATCAACACCTACCAATTGTATCGGATCGGGCGCGAGGTCGCACAGGTCAACGCGGGTGTCCAGGACGTGCAGATCGCCGTGAGCAACGTGGGTTCGGCGGTCGTGGGTGTGCAGCGAAGCGTCGATGAGGTGAAGGCGACAGTCGGGGGAGTCGGCGAGAACGTCGTCGCCCTTCAGTCCACGACCAACAACCTGATCGGGTTGGCGACAGGAACAATGGTGCTGTCGGGGTTGACACTCGCGGTCAGCGCGGCGGGGTTCGCATTCCTGAATAGAAAGCTAAACGCTATCGATGCGAAACTACTTGAACTTCAAAAGGTCGTGAAGGAGATCAAGGCCTTTCTCGACACGAAGCAGCGGTCTGAGCTTATCGACGCGTTGAGAACTCTCGCACGGCTCGACAGCGTTTCAGCCGACGATACGCGGAAGTTGCTCATCACCCAGTGTCGTCAAGTGTTCGGCAGACTCAACCAGCACTACAAGACCGAATTCGAGCGAGCGGCGAACGAAGGTGTGATCTCTGCTTCCGAAGAGTATTTCACTCTGTCTGCTTTGGCCCATGCTCGCTGTTGGGCGGAACTCGACGTTCTCGACACTGCCAACGCCGACATGGAAGAATCCTATTACTGCTGGGCCGAAGTGTGCCGAAAGGTTGCCAAAGAAAAGTTACTCCGTGCCGATCCCGAGCGACTTCTTGGTCATCGCTACGCTGGCGCAGTCCGCGCCGACGAGATCGTGGATTGGATGGAGTTCGCGCATGAGGACGAAAAGGGACTGCTCTGGCTCGACGGGTGCCGTTGCCCCGATCCCAGAGTTTACGCTGCAATTGCAGGTGTTTTGGTTTCTCGCGGTCGGTAACTCACCTCTTTCGGGAGTGGCTGAGCGTGTAGGTACGCTGCATACGCTCGCACCCAAACTTTGCTGAGG
>JANNQE010000740.1:0-2006 GCA_031441625.1 Planctomycetia bacterium | reverse complement strand
GGAACCGAACCATGTCCACCCCCACCGACACCCTGCTCCGCTACCGCCCGTGGAAGGGCGACCTCCGCCCGCCGCTGTTCGGGGCGGTGGCCATCGCCCGCGCCGGCCTGACCATCCTGCTGAGGCGGAAGCTGTTCTGGGCGGTGTACGCGCTCGCCGGGCTGATCTTCTTCGCCTACTTCTTCGGCCAGTACGCCGTGCAGTGGGTGAAGGGGTACGCCGGCGGGCAGACGGTGGTCATGCTCGGCGTGCCGGTGCGGGTGGGCGAGTTCACCCGCCTGCTGGACGAGTTCCACCTGAGCGGCGACGCCCAGACGTTCGCCAACTGCATCTGGTACGAGGGGTACGTGACGATGATCGTCCTGGCCCTCGCCGGGGCGGTGCTGGTGGGCAACGACTTCCACCACGGCAGCCTGCCGTTCTACCTGTCCAAGCCGATCGGCCGGCGGCACTACGTCCTCGGCAAGGCGCTCGGCATCGGCGGGTTCGTGAACATGCTCACCACCCTGCCGGCCGTCGTGCTGTGGGTGCAGGCCGGGCTTCTCAACGGTTGGCAGACGTACTTCTACGACAACTTCAAGCTGCTGCTCGGCATCCTCGGGTACGGGGCGGTGCTCACCGCCACCCTGTCGCTCCTGCTGGTGGCCACGGCCGTGCTCGTCCGCCGCACCGTCCCGCTGGTGATGATCTGGTGCGGGCTGTTCGTACTCTGCCGCGCGCTGGCCGAGTTCCTGGCCAGCACCCAGAACCTCCCCGCCTGGCGGCTGATCGACCTGTGGAACGACATGTACCTGGTCGGCCTGTGGCTGCTCGGCGTCGAGCCGACCGAAGCCCGTAGTGGGTACGAACAGCCGCCCGTGTGGCAGGCGGCGGTCGTGCTGGCCGGCGTGTGTGCGGCCTCGTGGCTGTTCCTCCAACGCCGCATCCGGGCGGTGGAAGTGGTTTCCTAATTGCGGATTGTGGAGTGTGGAATGCGGAATGAAGACACGTTCAACTCGACCGCGGATGCGAACACCGATTCGGCGTCGGTGTTGTCTTCCCACTCCGCATTCCGCACTCCGCACTCCGCACTCCAAGAATCGGCATTACTGACGTTCGAGCAGACCTCGAAGTGGTACGGCCCGGTGCTCGCGCTCAACCAGGTGACGCTCACGCTCACCGGCGGCATCACCGGGCTGGTGGGGGCGAACGGGGCGGGCAAGTCCACACTCATCAAGCTGGCCACCGGCCAAATCCGCCCGTCCATCGGCCGCGTGACCGTCGCCGGCCTGGATGCCGCCGACTGGCGGGCACGCCGACTCATCGGCTACTGCCCCGACCACGACGCCTTCTACGAGGACATGACCGGCCGGCAGTTCGTGCGGGAGATGGCCCGGCTGTTCGGCTACCCCGGCCGCGAGGTGCGATCCCGCACCGAGGCGGTACTCGACCGCGTGAGCATGACCTCCGCCGCCGACCGCGTGGTGCGGGGGTACTCGAAGGGGATGCGGCAGCGGATCAAGCTGGCCCAGGCGCTGCTGCACGATCCGGGACTACTGATTCTCGACGAGCCGCTGAGTGGCATCGACCCCATCGGCCGCCGCGAGATGATCGAGTTGTTCGCGTCGCTGGCGGCGGCGGGCAAGTGCCTGCTCATTTCCAGCCACGAGTTGCAGGAACTGGAGAAGCTGACGAGTCATGTGGTGCTGATGGGCCGCGGGCGGGTGGCGGCGGTCGGCACGGTCGGCGAAATCCGCGACCGGCTCGATCACCTGCCGGCCCGCGTGCGGATCGAGACGCCCGACCCGTTCGGCATGGCGAAGGTGCTGCTCGACACCGCCGGCGTGCTGGGCGTGGAGATGGACCCCGGCGGGGGTGCGGTGGTCGTCCGCACCCGGCACATCAAGCCGTTCATCGACGGGTTCGCCGCCCTGGTGCTGCGGCACCACCTGGACGTGCGGCAGTTCGAACCGCTCGACGACTCGCTACACGCCGTCCTCGGCTACCTGCTCGGCGGCAGCGGGAAG
>JANNQE010000739.1:0-8123 GCA_031441625.1 Planctomycetia bacterium | reverse complement strand
GGGGGACTTCGGAAGAGGTTTCCCCTTTGCTGCCCGAACGTGTCTGGCTGATCCGTCACGCCGAGACTACCGCCCCGCACGTGTTCAACGGGGCCGAGTCGGACGTGGACTTGAGTTCCCTGGGTTTCCAGCAGGCGGCGGCCGTCGCCGCATGGTTCCCCCAGCATCGGCCCACGGCGGTCGTGTCGTCGGCGATGGTGCGGGCGATCAACACCGCCATGCCCATTGCCGCCGCGTGCGGGGTGCCGCACTCGGTCGTTCCAGCTCTGCACGAGCGGCGCATCGGGCCGATGGCCGGGATGCCGTTCGACACCCAGATCGGCCCGTGGCACGACACCGTCGCCGCGTGGTCCGCCGGCGACACCGCCTTCACCACCCCCGGCGCGGAATCGTTCGACGAACTGGTCGGCCGGTTGCTCCCCGCGTGGGACGAGGTGTGCGCCGCCCACCCCGACGGGCGGGTGGTGGTGGTCGCGCACGGCATCGTGTGCAAGGTGTTGCTGCTCAACTTGCTCGACGGGTACGGGGTGCGCGCGTGGGGCACGATGGGCCGGTCGGCGAACGTGTCGGTGAGCGAGCTGGTGCCGGCGGGGAACGGGAAGTGGACGGCCGAGACGCTGCTGCTGCTGCCCGACGTGGTGGCGCTGGTGAACGCCCAAGCGGTGCGCGCGGGTGAAGTGTCGTCGGCGTGAATCAGTTAGGGTGGTCCGCCCTCGCCGAGGGCGGGTTCTGGTTCCGGCTCTCGGCGAGAGCCGGCCACTCTAATACGCATTCTTGCTGCGGTGGGTGAGCATGTGCCAGACGGTCAGGAACATGATCCGCAGGTCGAACAGCGGGTTCCAGTGGGTGATGTAGTACAGGTCGAACTGCACGCGGCGGCGGAGACTGCTGTTCCCCCGCCAGCCGTTCACTTGTGCCCACCCGGTCATGCCGCACTTGACGGCGTGCCGGGCCATGTAGTTCGGGATGCTCGTCTGGAACTTCCGCACGAACACCGGCCGCTCGGGTCGCGGCCCGACCAGGCTCATCTCGCCCCGCAGCACGTTGAACAGTTGCGGCAACTCGTCCAGGTTGGTCGCCCGCAGGAAGCTGCCGAGTTTCGTACACCGCGGGTCGCCTTCGGTGGTCATCTGCGGGCCGTTCGCCTCGGCGTCTTCCGCCATCGTGCGGAACTTGAGCATCTGGAACGCCCGGCCGTTCAGCGAGCACCGCTCCTGGCGGTAGAAGACCGGCCCGCGGCTGGTCCACTTCACCAGCAGGGCGATGAGGAGCAGGAGCGGGGAGAGGAGCACGATCGCGAGCGCGCTCAGCGCCATGTCCATCGCCCGCTTCACCCACACGTTCACCCCGTGGTAGGTGCCCTCCCGCAGGCCGATGAACGTCATCCCGTGGACGGCGCTGGTGGTGAGCGACAGGGCGGACAGGGCCGGCGCGTCGGCCACCAGCCGCACGTCCACGATGGTTTGTGAGAGCAGGTCGAACACCCGGCGGGCTTCGGCGTAGCGGTTCATCGGCAGGGCGATGAACACGTGCTCGATGTGGTGCCGCTCCACCAGCTTGGGCAGGTCGGCGATGGGGCCGATGACGGGGATGTCGCAGTGCCGCTGGTGCGTGTCCGGGTCGTCTTCCACATACGCCACGGTCTGAATGCCGGTCCACGCAGTCATTCGAAGGGTGCGGGCGGTGCGACGGGCCAGCCGGCCGGTGCCGACGATCAGCGCGTGACTCTGGTTGATGCCCTTCGCCCGCAGCCGGCCGATGGCGAACCAGGTCAGGCGGCGGGCACCCAGCAGGCACACGAATCCGAACAGGGCGAACAGGGCGAACGCGATCCGCGACTCGTACTCGTACCGCAGGGTGAAGGCCACCAGTGCCGTCAGGATGGTGGTGAGGACGGCCCCCTTCGCCACGGCCACAGCCTCCTCGCGGAAGCGGGTGAGGCGGTGCACCTCATACATGCGGGCGTGCCGGCAGCAGACCATCCCGAGGATGACGACGAGCGGCAGCCCGCGGACGCACAAACTGAAATCGGGCCGGTGGTCGTAAAAGAGGGGAATCCAGTCCGAATCGAACCGCAGCCAGTAGGCGAGGAACCACGCGGCAATGAGTGCCACGACATCGAGCACGAGAAACCACAGGCGGAGCGGGTGTGAGCTTCGGTTCACCATGGTGCGGGTCCGTCGTCCGAGGAGTGCAGGGCCGCTACGATGACTCCGGGTGTCGCCTCCTGCCAGTGTGCCCGAGTCGTCGAATTGTGACAACCCGAAACGGACTCCGGCTCGGATGAATATACACCCTAGTGTCCTCAAATCTCGCACCTTCACCCGGAGAATGCCAGTGCCGACCGCCGACCAGTTGCTCGCCCGGTTATACGCCCTCCGCAAAGACTACGCCGACGACCCGGGCGACGAAACCTTCCAGGCGCTCCATGCCGCCTTCCTGTTCGTCAGCTACAACATGACGGCGTTCAAGGAGTTCGTGAAAGAGCAGGCCGCGAAACAGGCCGATCCCTCGTAGGGTGGGTCCAGTGGGCGCTTCGCCCGCGCCGACCCACGAGGGCGCGTTTCCGCGTGGGTCGGCGCGACGACTGCCGTCGCTGGACCCACCCTACAAAAGGGTTCCCGATGACCGTTTCCTGGCGCGGCGTGTTCCCCGCCGCCTGCACTCAGTTTCACCCCGACTTCTCGCTGGACATCCCCGGCACGCTCGCCCACCTGGACGCGATGCTGGCCGCCGGCGTTCACGGATTCGTCATGATGGGCAGCGTGGGTGAGAACACCACACTGGAACTGGCCGAGAAGAAAGAGTTGCTGAAGGCGACGGTCGAACACGTCGGCAAGCGGGTGCCGGTGCTGACGGGGGTGGCCGAGTACACCACCGCCCAGGCGTGCCGGTGGGCGGCCGACGCGCAGAAGCTGGGGGCCGACGGGCTGATGGTGCTGCCGCCGATGGTGTACAAGAGCGACGCCCGCGAGACGATGGCCCACTTCCGCACCGTGGCGAAGGCGAGTGACTTGCCGATCATGGTGTACAACAACCCGCCCGCCTACAAGGTGGACATCACCCCCGAGATGTTCGTGGACATGGCCGACGAGCCGAAGTTCGCGTGCATCAAGGAGAGTTCGGACAACCCGCGGCGGATCACCGACATCATCAACCTGACCGGCGACCGCTACGTGGTAATGGCCGGGGTGGACGACCTGTTCCTCGAGTGCTGTATGCTCGGGGCGGTGGGGTGGATCAGCGGGCTGGTGAACGCCTTCCCCGCCGAGAACCGGCTCATCTGGGATCTCGTGCAGGCGGGCAAGTGGGAGGAGGCGCGGGCCGTCTACCGCTGGTACACCCCGCTGCTCCACCTGGACACGCACATGAAGTTGGTGCAGTACATCAAGCTGGCCTCGGCCGAGTGCGGGTACGGCAGCGAACTCACCCGCCCGCCGCGGCTGCCCATCGAGGGTGACGAACGGGAACAGGTGCTCAAGATCATCCGCACCGCCAAAGCCACCCGACCCAAGATCAACAAGTAAAGCGCACGCGGATGACGCGGATTACAGCGCGGATGAACACGGATCAAGAACAGGATTTTGCTCATCCGTGTTCATCCGCGCTGTAATCCGCGTCATCCGCGTGCCCATTGAACTCATGCACAAAATCCAAGTGGTCGATTCGCACACCGCTGGCGAACCCACCCGCGTGGTGCTGTCAGGCATTCCCGACCTGGGCGGCGGGAGCGTGGCCGACCGCGCCCGCGTGTTCCGCGAACGGCACGACACCTTCCGCTCGTGCGTGGCCAACGAACCCCGCGGCTCCGACATCCTCGTCGGCGCGCTGCTCGTCGCGCCGGTGAACTCGGCCTCCGCCGGCGGGGTGATCTTCTTTAACAACGTCGGCGTGCTGGGCATGTGCGGGCACGGCACCATCGGGCTGGTGGTGACGCTCGCCCACCTGGGCAAGATCGGCCCTGGGGAACACCTGTTTGAAACGCCCGTCGGCGACGTGACGGCCACACTGCACACCGACGGGCGGGTGAGCGTGCGGAACGTGCCGAGCTTCCGCTACCGTCATGCGGTGACGGTGGACGTGCCGAACTTCGGCACCGTGAGGGGCGACCTCGCCTGGGGCGGCAACTGGTTCTTCCTGGTGGACGACCCGCTCCAGCGGCTGGAGGTGAAGTATGCCGAGCAACTGACGGCATTCGCGTGGCAGATCCGGCTGGCACTCGAAGCGGCGGGGGTAGCCGGCGACCCGGCGTTGAACGGTGGGGTGATCGACCACATCGAGCTGACCGGCCGCCCGCACGACACGGCGAACCACGGCCGCAACTTCGTGCTGTGCCCCGGCAAGGCCTACGACCGCAGCCCGTGTGGCACCGGCACGAGTGCGAAGCTGGCGTGCCTCGCCGCCGACGGCAAGCTGGCCCCCGGCGACGTGTGGCGGCAGGAAGGGATTCTGGGCGGCGTGTTCGAGGGGAGCTACGAGGCGTGCGACGGGGGGGTCATCCCGACGATCACCGGCACCGCGTTCGTCACCGCCGAGACGACACTGCTCGCCGACCCGAACGACCCCCTGCGAAACGGCGTCCACTTGAACTAAGGACTGTCGTGACCAGAATACCCCTTTAGTTGCCTCAGTTGTCTCTCTGGAGGTCCGACCATGATCCACGAAGTGTCCGGCGACATCCTGCTGACCAAGGCCCAGGCGATCGCCCACGGCGTCTCGCCGAACGACCACTTCGACAGCGGGCTGGCCCTGCACCTGCGGGAGCAGTGGCCGAGTGTGGCCAAAGACTTCCGCCACTATGCCCACCAGACGCACCCGAAGCCGGGCGAACTGTGGGTGTGGGGTGGTGTGGGCGGCGTCCGCATCTTCTGCCTGATGACTCAGGAAGGGGATCACGGGCACGGGGCGAAGGCCGGCCGCGCCAGTCTGCCGAACGTGAATCACGCGCTCAAGCGGTTGCGGCACGAACTGGAGAAGGAGAAGGTTCGGAGTGTCGCCCTGCCGAAACTGGCGACGGGCGTCGGCGGGTTGGACTGGAAGGACGTGAAACCGCTGGTCGAGCAGCACCTCGGGGACCTGGGCATCCCGGTGTTCGTGTACACGACCTACCACAAAGGCCAGGCGGCGACCGAACCGGGGGCGTGACCGCACACAGGCCCGCGGGTGCGATTCACACACCCCGCGGGCCGATCCAGGGGGCGAGCCAACGCCCCTGGCGTTACTTCCGCTTGTACAGCGTCGCCGTGTCGGTTTTCCGCACCACTTCCCACTCGCCACTCGTGCGGAAGTACCAGTCGAAACCCATCTCGCGGTCGGTGGTGGAGGTCAGTGCGAAGTCGAACGTCCCGTACTGCGCCTGCCACTTCGCCATGGCGTCCGCCGTGCCGTCGCCGTCGGCTTTCACGAACTCCAGCAGCCAGTCGTCGCCGAACACCTCACACCGATCATCGACGAACACTTTGAAACCGGGCGTGTGGTAGATCAGATACCCGCCGTAGATGTACTCGCAGAAGATGCGGTTCGGCTCGCCCGGCTTCGGCTCCACGGCCTTGAGGTCGTCGTGCAGCTCCGTCGGCCAAAGCGTCGGGTCGAGTGTCGCCGTGCCTTTACCGATCAGCGGCACGCCCCACCCGAACCACTGACAGCCCACTGACACTGCCACGCACACCACCGCCGTGAGCAGCACCGCCCACAGTGCAGAGGGGGCGGGCTTGGCGGCCGGCGTGTACACGTCGGGACGTTTCGCGGCGAGCCAGCGGGCGTAAAGTGTGTGCGGCCACAGGTCGATGATCGCCACCAGACTCACCACCGCGAACAGCGACCCGTGCCGCACCCGCAGCATCGCCTGCACCAGCCAGAAGAGCGGCACCAGCCACGCCACCCGCGGGCGGGCCGGCAGCACCCCGGCCAAAATCACCAGATACACCGCCGCCAGCGCCAGTGTCGTCCACCCCTTCGGGTCGGCGAAGTCGAACCGCGAGTGCTCGACGATCAAGTCCGGCAAGTGCGGCATGTTCATGATCTGCATCCACGTCCGCGGCAGGTCGGCCCCGTAGGGCGAGGCGAACGCCGTCAGTCCGCACGCCACGCCGATGCCGGCGAGTGCGGCCACCGATTTCCAACCGCTCAGCGGCGACGACCACTTCAGCACACGCCACACGCCCCAGCCGATGCCGGCGATGCCGAGGGTGGTGAGCCCGCCGAGCATCCCGCCGTGAACGTTCGTCCAGACCCAGAACAGCGGCACCAGCCACGGCAGGTGTTTCAACTTCACTTCACCCGCCTCGAACCGACAGACCGAGTGCATGACCGCCGCCATGCCGAACATGGTGAACAGCAGAGGGCGGGCGTGGAAGTGGTGGGCCATGACCGCCGCGGCGAGCAGCGTGAGTGCGATGGCGAAGATCGGGTGCAACCCGGTGCGGATGAACCGCGTGGCCAGCCACGCCAACAGCCCGGCCGCAATCGCGGTGGACGCGACCAGCACGGCGTCCAGCCCGCCGACGCGGTGGAGCAGGGCCATGCCCACTTCGCCCAGCCACTGGTACGGCACCCACGGAGTGCCCGCGAACGTGAACGTGTACGGGTCGTGCGCGATGAACCCGTCGCTCAGGATCTTGTCGCCGGTGGTGACGTGCCAGAACGTGCCGGGATCGCGGAGGAACCGCGTGCCGCCGAATTGCAGAACGAGCCACACCAGCACGAACAGCGCCGGGCCGGGCCACACCCATGTCGGGAGTTTCCGTCGAGACGCGACCGCGGCCGGTGCCGGTTCAACGGACACCCGCGGAGGAGGTGTAATCGTGCTACTCATGCGTGTACCAGCGCGGGATCAAGTCGGCGGCGGGCGGTGAAGGCGTAAGTCACCAGCACCAGCGGGGCGACCCAGCAGTACCAGAACGACCACAGGTGAACGCGACTCATGGCGAACATGGCCACGTTCATGGCGGCGAACACCACGAGTGGAATGACCCACGACCCCCTCACCCCCAACCCCTCTCCCCCTGAGGGAGAGGGGAGCAAACGGGCGGCCCGGTGCAGGATGGGCAGCAGCATCAGCACCAGGTCGAAGTGCCACGCGCCATACGGCGAGCTCACGAACGAACAGGCCACCAGCGACGGCAGTTGCTCGGCCCAGTCCCACGTCTTCGCGTTCTTCGCCCAGTGCCAGCCGAAGCCCAGCACCACCAAACCCATCGGCACGAACTGGAGCCAGAAGTGGTCGGTGCCGTAGGACAACCGCAGGACCACGCCGAGGGTGAGCGACACCCACTTGCTCGGCGGTACGGGCGAGTTGCGGTAGGCGTCGAAGTAGTCGGCCCACACGTCCGGGTTGAGTGCCATCGGGATGAGCGTGGCGACAACACCCGTGACTATCCCGCCGAGGACGATCCGCCAGCGGCGGTTGACGACCGCGTCCAACCCGACGGCCAGCCAGAGGAGGTACGCGAGGTGCGGTTTGATCGCGATGAGCACGGCGGCGGCACCGGCCGCGAAGTGGTAGCCCCGCTTCGCGCACCACGCGAACAGCGCACACCCGAGCAGAAGGAACGCGGAAATCTGGCCCGTTTGCAGCACGAACAGCGTCGGCACGAAGGTGAACGCCACCCCCAGCCCGATCCAGCGTTTGTTCGCTGGCGCCGCGTAGGTGTTCCACAAGAGCGCCACCGACACGCCCACTGCGGCGATGCTCAGGATCAGCCACACCACCTGACCCAACCGCGGCGGCAGTGCCCCGAGCGGCATCGCCACCGTGAGCGTCCACGGCGGGTTCCACATCATGATCGCTTCGTCGGTCGGTCGCCCGGCGGCTTGTTGCAGTGGAAGGAGTTCGTCCGCCGAGTACGGATTACCGCCGGTCAGGTTCAGCCGGCCCGCGGCCCAATACTCGACGTAATCGTCCGGCGGCCAGACGTGCGGGTGGTCGGCCAGATACCACCCGGCCGCGGCAATGCCAGCCAGCAGCACCACACCCGCGATCACGGGAAACAGGAAGCGCGTCATGAGGGGATCGCCTCCGTGTGGTGTGTCGTGGCCCCGGGCCCGCGGGCGGGCAAGCCCGCCGCGCGCGCCACCAACCGGCCCCGACCCACACCCCCCGCCCGAACCAAAACCCCCCCCCC
>JANNQE010000738.1:0-2585 GCA_031441625.1 Planctomycetia bacterium | reverse complement strand
CCTCAGCAAAGTTTGGGTGCGAGCGTATGCAGCGTACCTACACGCTCAGCCACTCCCGAAAGAGGTGAGTTACCGACCGCGAGAAACCAAAACACCTGCAATTGCAGCGTAAACTCTGGGATCGGGGCAACGGCACCCGTTTGAGTCCACGCCAGGGATACTTGATCAACGAGAATTTCTTCAAGCAATTCGCTTCCCCGAAAGGCTAACCCCGCCCATGGCCCACCCCGCCACCGACGACGCCCGCCGCATCAACGACATCGTCGATCTCCTCCGCACTGCCAAGAGCCTGCTGTTCATCACCGGGGCCGGGCTGTCCGCCGACAGCGGGTTGCCCACGTACCGCGGCATCGGCGGGCTATACAACGACGACGACGACGAGTCCGGGTTGCCCATCGAAGAGCTGCTCTCCGGCCGCCAGTTCCGCGCCGACCCGGCCCGCACGTGGAAGTACCTGGCCGAGATCGGCAAGGCCGGCCGCGGTAAGACGCCCAACCGCGGGCACAAGGTCATCGCCGAGATGGAACGGCACTTCCCCCGCGTGTGGGTGCTGACGCAGAACGTGGACGGCTTCCACCGCATGGCCGGGTCGCGGAACGTCATCGACATTCACGGCAACCTGCACTCCCTCCGCTGCACCGCGTGCGACCACGAGTGCGAAGCCGGCGACTACACCGCGATGCCACTGCCGCCCACGTGCGAGAAGTGCGCCGCCGTGCTGCGGCCGAACGTGGTGCTGTTCGGCGAGTCGCTGCCGGCGACCGCGGTGGCCACACTCCAGCGCGAAATGCGAACCGGGTTCGACGTGGTGTTCTCGGTCGGCACCACGAGCGTGTTCCCGTACATCGCCGGGCCGGTGCTGGATGCGTCCCACCGCCGCAAGGCGAGCGTGGAGATCAACCCCGGCGACACCGACGTGAGCGAGTTCGTGACGGTGAAGCTGCCGATGAAGGCGGCCGTCGCGCTGCACGCCATCTGGACCGCGTACCGGAACGGGTGAGGCATGTCCGACCGACTCAAGCCGCTGCTCGACGCCATTAACGGCCTGCCGGACGAACCGCGGGCGGTGCGGACGATTGCCACCTACGCCCTCATGCCGACCACGTGCGCCGGCATCGTCGGTGGGGCGCTCGCGGTGCCGCACACGGCCGGCTTCTGGGTGCTGGTCGGGGCGGCCGCCGGCGGGGCGGCGGGCGGCGCGGCCCTCACCGTCGCGGCGGTCCTGCTCACCCACCGACTGTTCGGCTTCCGGGCGGTGGTGCGGGTGGGGGAAGCGGTGCTCGGGTTGTTCGGCGGGTTCTTTCTGGGCGTGGCGCTGACATGGCTGTTCGACCTGGGCAGTTGGCCGCTCCTCCTGGCCCCGGCGGGCGCGGTGTTGAGCGTCATCTTCCGCCCGTTCACCCGCCGGCCGAAGGCGTATCCGCCCGCGGACCCATTAAAGCCGGGTGAATGGCGACGGAAGACGTGGGATTGAGGCGTACAACGGTTCAGCCCTATCGACGCCGAGATTCACCATGAGTCGTCGCCCCGCCTTCACGCTCATCGAACTGCTCGTCGTCATCGCCATCATCGCCATTCTGATCGGTCTGCTGCTCCCCGCCGTGCAAAAGGTGCGGGAGGCCGCCGCCCGGCTGCAATGCACGAACAACCTGAAGCAGCAGGGGCTGGCCCTGCACGGGTACCACGACGCCTACCAGTTCTTCCCCGCCTCCGGGTGGACGACCGCCGGGGCGGGCAACCCGTCGGGCAAGTGGCATTCGTGGCGGACGGTCATCCTGCCGTACATCGAACAGGACAACCTGCGGCGGGTGTTCGACCTGAACTTCCACTGGTGGGAGGCGGTCAACCTGCCGGCCGCGTCCACCCAGGTGAAGCTGTACCAGTGCCCGAGCACGCCGAACCGGGCGAGCGTCACGTCGGCGGTGGCCAAGCCGACACCCGCTCCGGGTCGGCCGGCACTCACCTTCGCGCGGCCCGTCGCGCCGACCGACTACGAGGCCATCCAGGGGGTGCAGCCCGGGGCCATCAACCCGCACCTGCCGGCGGCCATCTACGACGCCGCCAACCGCTTCTCGGTCCTGCACCGCGACTCGCAGAACACCATGCTGAGTGTCACCGACGGCACGTCGAGCACGGTCGTGGTGGTGGAGGCGGCGGCCCGCCCGCTGGTGTACCGCGGGCGGATCGCCCGGCCGGGCCTGACGAACGACCAGGGCATCGGGTGGGTGGACAACGAGGGGGCGTTCAGCTTCGACGGGTCGGCGGCGGACGGGTCGGCCGAGGGGTGCGGGGTGAACTGCCCGCGGGTGATGAACGCCCGCAACGACAACGAGCCGTTCAGCTTCCACGCGGGCGGCATGAACGCGCTGTTCGCCGACGGGCACGTGCAGTTCATCCGCGAGGGCATCCCGCTGGCCACGTTCGCGGCGCTGTGTACTCGTGCGGCCGGCGAGGTGGCGGTAGATCCAGATAAGCACCCAGGCCGAGACGATCACGAGCGCGCCCAGCAGAATGCCGAGGCTCAGGCCGGGCATGAGGACCGTGGCCAGAACCGGTTTGGCAAAGGCCACCAGAGCGATGAACCC
>JANNQE010000737.1:0-5514 GCA_031441625.1 Planctomycetia bacterium | reverse complement strand
GTTCAGCTTCCCGGACCCGCCGCCGCGGCCGAGCTACCCGGAGGCGTGCGGGCTGCGACACCTGGCGTTCGCCGTGGCCGATCTGGATGCGGCGGTACGGCACCTGGAAGGGCACGGGGTGGCGGTCGAGCCGGTGCGGGTGGACGAGTACACCGGGCAGCGGTTCACCTTCTTCGCCGACCCCGACGGGCTGCCGCTCGAACTGTACGAGCGAGTCGAACGGTCGCCACCGGGCGGGTGACCGTTCACCGCCCCCGCTCTTTGTGGTACGCCAGCAGGAGCCCCCACGCACCGGGGCCGAGCGGCGACTTCTTCGCCCGGAACCCGTCCGCCGCGTACCGTTCGAGGGTGGCGAGGGCCTCGTCCGTGTGGCACTTCGCCAGCTTCTCGGCGACGTGCGGCGGCAGCGACCGGACACGCACGAGGGCTTCCACCGTCGAGTCGGCGTTGACGATCCCCATCTCGAAGTCCGGGTTGCAGGCGAGCAGAGCCAGCCGCAGCGACTCGACGACGGCGGGCAGGTCGGGGTCGTCCTTGGGTAGCACCGCCGCCAGTGCCGCCAGCCCTCGGACCATGATGTAGTGGTACGCAGGCCGGGCGTTGTGGGCGTCGGCCCACCGGCCCTTGCGTGGCCCGTCGGTGAGTTGCCCCGGCAGCAGGCCCAGTCGGGTCTTCAACTTGGCGGACGTGAGGTACTTGTCGTCGCCGGTCAGGCGGTACACCTCGGCCAGCAGCAGGACGCTGAAACTGTTGTAGTTCCAGTTCGTCACCACCCGCCGCGTCACCGCCCAGTCGGCCGCCCGCACCGCCGCCTTCTTGTACTTCTCGTCCTTCGTCGCCTCGAACAGCCGCACCAGGGCGGCCCCGGCCAGCCCGTTGTCGAACTGGAGCCCGCCGTCGTCGAAGTCCTCGACCGCCCAGCCGTTGTTGATGACCTGATCGAGCTTGCCGTCCTTCTCGGCCTGTTTGTAGAACCGCTCGGCCACCTCGAACGGTCGGCCGGTGCCGTTCCGCACCGCCGGGAACGGGAACACGCCGGTCCCCGCCCGCTCCTGAGCCCACACGAGGAAGTCTCCGGCGTCCGTGGCGATCTTGAGCAGTTCGTCGGACTTGGCGGCCCCAGCCCGGCGGGCGGCGAGGCACCCTTCGATGACGGTGGCGACCTCCCGCAAGGCGTGGGTCGTCTTCGTCGGGTCGAGGTCCACCTTCCACCACTTCTGCCGCCCGATGTAGCCGACGAACGGGTCGAAGGCGGTGGCCAGTTCGTCCGGGGCGAGCGGCTTGGCGTCCTTGGGGACGGGGCGGAACTCGTCGACCGCCTCGGGCAGCCCGGCCTGGTCGCCGAGCAGCTCGACGGATCGCTTCGCCACCTTCTTCACCTCGGCCTCGTCCACCGCTTTCATGGCGGCGGAGAGGTCGACGGCGGCCTGACGGAGTTTCTGCCGCGTGGCCGTGTCCAGTTTGGGTGCGTCCTGAGCCGACACGCACCCGGCGAGGATGAGGGCCATCAGCGAGGTCACTGGTCGCATCAGTGGAGCCTTCCGCCGAGGGGAACATCGGTGTCGGGTTTGAGCAGAACGACGTTGCCCGCCTCGTCGGGAACGCCGAGCGTCAGCACCTCGGACTGGTGCTTGCCGATTTGCCGGGGAGGGAGGTTGACGACGGCGAGGACCAGTCTGCCGACGACCTCATCACCCTCGTAGTTCGGGGCCAGTTTCGCCAGCGACTTCTTCGTGCCGTGGCCCGGCCCGAAGTCGATCATGAGGATGTGCGTCGAGTACCGCCCTTCGGGGAACGGTTGCACTTCAACCACCCGGCCGACCCGGATGTCGAGCTTCTCGAAGTCCGCGATCGTGCCCGTGCCTTCTGAATCAGTCACCGGATCGCCCTCCTTGTCCGCGGACGGGAGCTGCAGGGGGACGTCAGGGTGCCGCGGCCATGAACAGCCGCACGAAGTCCGGCACCCCCCGCGGGCCACGTCGTAGTCCTCCGCGACCCGACCCACAACAGGCCGACGGCGTGCCGGCTGCACAACGACCGGTTTCGCGGCGGGTTGCGGTCCACTCGTTGTGGGCCGACCCCCGCATCCAGTCTGGCCCCACCGCGGCACTTCCGGCAACCCCGTCCCCTCGCCGGACGGACCCCGAGGTTCGTTCCCGACGACGGGCGTGAGCCCGGCGGTGCTGACGTTGGAGTTCTGCGGACCGCGGCCGGCGACCCTATCCCTCACCGGCGTGGGGCGTATCCCATATCAGTCGCCCCGACCCCAGGAGACCTCCGCCATGACCCCGTTCAAGTACCGCCGGCTGGACAAGGCCGACGCCGCCGTGCTGCTGGTCGATCACCAGAGCGGCCTGTGCAACATCGTCGGCGACATCCCGCCGGACGAGTTCCGGAACAACGTCTTGGCCCTGGCCGACGCGGCCAAGTACTTTCAGCTGCCGACCATCCTGACCACCAGTTTCGAGTCCGGCCCGAACGGGCCGCTCATGCCCGAGTTGAAGGAACTGTTCCCGGACGCCCCGTACATCGCCCGGCCGGGGAACATCAACGCCTGGGACAACGAGGAGTTCGTGGCGGCGGTGAAGGCGACCGGTAAGAGGCAGCTCATCATCGCCGGGGTGGTGACCGAGGTGTGCGTGGCGTTCCCCGCCCTGTCGGCCATCGAGGAGGGGTACGAGGTGTTCGTCGTCGCGGATGCGTCCGGCACGTTCAACCAGACGACCCGGCTGGCTGCGTGGTCGCGGATGGAGGCGGCCGGGGCCCAGCTGATGACCTGGTTCGGGGTGGCGTGCGAGCTGCACCGCGACTGGCGGAACGACGTCGAGGGGCTGGGGCGGCTGTTCGCCAACCACCTGCCCGCCTACCGCAACCTGATCACCAGCCACTCGGCCAAGCGGTAGCGGTCGGCTGCCGCACGTCCCGTTGGCGAATGCCCTGACCGGTATGTAGCGGATGAGTTCAAGCTCACGACGGCAAAGGTGACAGCGATCGGCATCGGCATGGACAGCTACGGCGGGGAGCCGTTCACCCTCTGGCTGGACGGGCTGACCGTCCGGTGACGGCGGCGTTCTCGGACGGACGGGTTTAGTCCGGGTGGTGCCGACCCGCCCATTTGTCCTTCTTCCCATCCTTCACCCGCTTGTAGGTGATCGCGATGGTGGCCTTGCTCACAGCCTTCGTCTCCGTCGGGCGGGTTTTGGTTTCGCTCTGACTCTGTGGCATCACCAGCACGAGGGTGTCGCCGTCCAGCGAGTACAGGCCGAGACCCGGATGACGCCCGTCCGGGTCGAGGTCGATGGTCTTGGGCTTGGCAGCCGAGTCCAACTTGAAGGTGAACTCACGCTCCTTCCCGTCGGGATCGGGGAGGACGCCTTTGCCACCCTTCTCGAACCGCACCCACAGCCTCTCCAGGAGGTCGGCCGGCGGCTTCCTCCCGCTCCCGTCGTCCATCATCTCCGCCTGCCACTTGCCGACGATGGCCTCCTCGTCCTTCGGCGCGTTCTTGTCATCCGCGGTGGCCACCGACCCGGCGAACAGGGCGGCAGTGTGGAGGGCGAGCAACCGCATGGGATTCCCCGTACACGGGCGGCGTGGGACCGGCGGACACGCGATCCACCGCCGTAGATACGGAATGGAGCCCGGAGGGCCACCACCGCTCCTGCGGCTACGACCCGATCAGCTCACCGACCTTAGTCCCCACGGGCTTGGTTGAGGGGCTGATGAGGCGGCGTGTCGGACAAAGGACGCCGGACTGCTCGTGCAGAACACGTCCTCACCGCACGGGCGGACAATGTCTTCACCCTCATTGGCCGCTCTGAGGGCGGCTCCCGTTGCGTGCGGGCAGCTATCCTGTCCCCGTGCGAAACTCGGCCGGCACCCCGGAGGTCGGACATGGCGAAGACGAGGCGAGAGAAGACGAAGCGGGAGATGGCGGTTGAAGCGGCGGTGGCGGCGATTCGCGGGTTTCACCAAATCGGGTTGGCGCTCCCACCCCGTGCGGCCCACCGGGAGGTCTACAACCGGGGGATCATGGATGCGGAGGCCGAACGGTTGGGGATGAACCCGGACACGGTGCGGAAGGCTCGCGTGTTCGCTCACCCAGCGGACGGGTACACCGCGGCCGAACTGGACGACCTTTGCCTGCTCATCACGCAGACGCAGAGCGAACAGAAAGACTCGTTACCAGTCTTTTCGCGCACGCACGTGATCCGGCTGCTGTCCGTGCCCAAACACCGGCGGGCGGCACTCGCGAGGCGGGCGGGCGCAAAAGCGTGGTCGACGGGCGAGTTGGAACAGGCCATCGCGGCCCGGTTCGGCACCCGGACGGAAGGTGGCCGGCGACGGCGGGTGCCGCGAGACGTGCTCGGGCTGCTTGTACAACTCGAAGCCGCCTGCGAGAGGTGGGGGCGGTGGGTGGCGGTCGTCACCCCACCCGCCCAACCGGCCGCGCGAGAGGCCGACAGCCCCACCCTCGACGACTTGACGCCGGAACTCCGGGGAAAAGTACGAAGACTGACCAACGCCATGAAACGCGTTCACCGCCTCGTCGTGGACGAACTTGTTCGGCGGAAGAAGCACCGGGCCGTCCGACGACAGTTCCGGGCGGAGGAGGAAACGGCGGCCTGACGAAGAGGTGCGGTGCCGTTGAGGGGGCGTCGACCGGTGCTTGATTAGGGGGGACGCCCGCGCTTCGCACGGGCGTCGAAAGGCTCACCGGCAAAATTCCTGCCGACCCGCCCCCCCCCGAACCCGCGAGTCACACCGCCCCACGCCACGGCAACCGTTCATCATCCCCCCCCAGACGCATGCCGTTTCACCGTTCTCGTTTCACGCCACACCAACAGAACGGGCGAAGCTTCCGGCACCCGCCCCCACTCGTCCGCCCGCATTGTGACCCCGTTCCCGAGCCCGCGGACTGCCCTCACCCGACGTGGCACACGCCCGCAGGCCGCTCACCCCTCACCACCCGTACCGAGAGTTCCGCCACGCCACAACCTGCGGAGGTCGTGCACCTGTCCGGCAAGACGGGTACGAGTTACGCAGTTGATCCGTCGGGCAAGAGGTACGTCGGGTTGGTGATGCACTTGCGGACCGCCTCCCGGACGACGGCCCACTCGGCGGCGAACCCACCCCCCGGTGGGTGAACCGGTGGTACTCCCGCCGCACGAACGCCCGGAAGGTGCACCCGATGTGGGTCCGCTGCCCGCGTTCGGCCCGCACCTGACTCCGCTCCACCCCCGGTGAACAGCTTCAGCCCCCGGTGGTACTCCTCGACCCCCCACGACAGTTCGGCGAACACCCGCCGCGCGTCCTCCGCCATGCCCAAGTCGTTGGTCGCCCGGTGTGTCGGGTCACCGTTCGGGGCGACCACTGATCTTCCCCAAGGAAAGTGGACAGTGAGTGAGCGGTTATCCGGGTTCTTCGTCCGCTCGAACTCGTCTGGGGTCCTGTACTCCAGGGTCGAGTGCCGTCGGACGCGGTTGTAAAAGACCTCGATGTATTCGAAGATCG
>JANNQE010000736.1:0-1639 GCA_031441625.1 Planctomycetia bacterium | reverse complement strand
GGGGGGGGGTGGCCGCCACCAACCAGTTTTTCTGGGGGGGCCGCGTGCGCCCGCCCCCCGCCCGCCCGGCCCAACCCCCCCGGCGATGACAAGGCACCTGAGTGGGTGAACACCCTCTCCATCATTCCCCACCCACTGGGCACCGCCGGCCCCGTGGCGTACCATCTGCCTCAGCCTGCCTTCGCCCGTTCCGGGCCTCCTCTCTGCTCCGAGGTCTGCCATGCGCTCCCTGTCCGTCGCATTACTCCTGCTGGTCGCCGCGGTCTGTTCCGCCGCCGACCCGACGCCGCCCAAAGGGTTCACGGCCCTGTTCAACGGCAAAGACTTCACCAACTTCAAGGGGTGGGACATCCACGGCAAGGGCGGCAACCCGGTGGACATGGCGAAGCTGGCCCCGGAAGAGCGGCAGAAGATGTTCGACACCTGGACGGCCGCCCTCAAGGACCACTGGACCATCGACAACGGCGAACTGGTGAACAAGGGGAGCGGGCCGTTCCTGGCGAGTGCCAAGGACTACTCCGACTTCGAACTGCTCGTCGAGTACAAACTCACCGCGACGGTGGACGCCGGCATCTACCCGAAGATGATGCCGCAAATCCAGGTGTGGGATCCGGAAGACGCGAAGCAGAACGCCAACGGCAACCAGAAGGGGAGCGGCGGGCTGTGGAACAACCCGAAGGACTCCCCCGGCCGCGACCCGCTGGTGAAGGCGGACAAGCCGGCCGGCGAGTGGAACCAGTTCCGCATCCTGGTGGTGGGCGAGCGGATCACCATCCACCTGAACGACAAGTTGGTGGTCGATCACGCCCGCATCCTGAACTACTTCGACAAGGGGAAGCCGGTGCCGAAGGCCGCCGCGTTCCTGCTGCAAACGCACCCGCCGAAGCTGGAAATCCGCTGGCGGAACATCTTCGTCCGCGAGATCGGGGCGAAAGAGGCGAACGAGATGCTGGCCAAGAAGGCGGGCGACGGGTTCAAGGAGGTGTTCAACGGCAAGGACTTCACCGGCTGGCAGGGGGCGACGGACAACTACGAGGTGGTGGACGGGGCCGTGCGGTGCCAGAAGGACAAGGGCGGGGTGCTGTACACGAAGGACGAGTACGCCGACTTCCAGGTGCAACTGGAGTTCAAGCTGCCGAAGAACGGGAACAACGGGCTGGCCATCCGCTACCCCGGCGGCAAGGGCGACGGGGCGTACATCGGCATGACCGAACTGCAAGTGCTGGACGACGACTACAAGGGGATCGTGCCGTCGCAGGCGCACGGGTCGGCGTACAAGATGGCGGCGGCGGCCCGCGGCTACCAGCGGCCCATCGGCGAGTGGAACTACCAGGTGGTGACGGTGAAAGGCTCGACCATCAAGGTGGAACTGAACGGCACGCAGATCCTGGACGCCGACCTGAGCAAAGTGACCGACGAGAAGACGGTGAAGGATCACCCCGGTAAGGACCGCACGAAGGGCTACTTCGGCTTCTGCGGGCACAACGACCCGGTCGAGTTTCGCAACGTGAAGGTGAAGGAGTTGAAGTAATTCGGTTCAACCGGAGGGACACGGATGGAGAGGATGAAAGCAGGGATGAAGAGGATCAGCACCGAACCATGTTCTTTCTGATCCTCCTCATCCCTGCTTTCATCCTCT
>JANNQE010000735.1:0-1523 GCA_031441625.1 Planctomycetia bacterium | reverse complement strand
AACGGAGACCCGACCGTGAGGGAGGGCACCAGAGGCCTCTGGCACCCTCCCTCACGGTCGGGCCTCCGAAACCGGCGTCACTGCTGCAACAGTTGGTCGCACAGGACGAAACTGGCCGGGTTGCGGGGGCCGGCGTCGATGTGCTGGATGCCGCGGAGGAACGTCTGGTCGTTCGCCAGGGCGGTGTCGCCGTGCCCGCTGGCCAGGAACTCCATCACCCCCAGCCGCGCGACGATCCAGTCCGGGAAGTAGCCGAGCAGCAGGTACGTCAGCGTGGTGCCGCTCCCCTTGGTGCGGGCACCGCTCACCTGACTGCTGCGGATCACCGG
This sequence comes from Planctomycetia bacterium, assembly GCA_031441625.1. Classification (GTDB taxonomy): domain Bacteria; phylum Planctomycetota; class Planctomycetia; order Gemmatales; family Gemmataceae; genus JALHQU01. The sequence continues at coordinate 1,194 of JANNQE010000735.1, read as the reverse complement.
CGTGCCGTACAGCTCCCGCGGGCGGTCGGTGCCCATGCTGCGGTTGTCGCGGAACAGGAACCTGCCCTTGGCGTCGGCCGCACTCACGCTGTCCGCCCGCCGGTTCATGAGGGCCGCGAACAGGCTCTTCCGCATCACCCACGCCGTCGGCGCGTCCACCGCGTCGGGCAGCTTCGCCTCCATCTTCGCCACGTCCTCCGGCTGGAACGTGTCGCCGTTCGCGCCGGTCGTGCCGGCCGTGTGCGTGCCGATGCCGCTGTACGTGATCGCGCCTTTGATCTGCGTGCCGCCGCTCCCTTCGAGCATGGCCAGGTCGGCCTTCATCGCGGCGGCGCGGGCCATGTCGAACCGCACCAACCCCTCCGCACTCGGCGAGGCGAACCGGAGCAACTCGTTGTTCATCTTCACCAGCACGCCGAGCTTCTTCGCCTGCAAGTCCAGGTTGCCGGTGGTCGGCTGGCTGTCGGTGATGGCGGACCCCTCGCCCACCCAGTAGGCCGTGCTCCCGCCGGTGAACTTGGGGAACTGAATGCGGCCGTTCGGCGGCAGGGCGATCTCCTGGGCACCGGCCGCGGCGAAGCACTCCAGGTTGCGTTGCAGGTCGATCAGCTCGCCGAGCATGGGCAGCGGGACGAGCGTGCCGCCGGCGGTGTCGGTGGCCGTGCCCAGCGCCTTCGTCATCACCCGCCCGGTGCGGCGGAGGAGCCACCCCGCTTCGTCCGGGTCGTACTTGCTCGCCTGGGCGGTCATCTTTTGCCGCAGTTCCGTCTGGAGCCGCGCGCCCTGCGGCTCGAACACCGGCAGGTGCGCGGAGGCGAACGGCACGAGGAACGACTGCGCCCCGTGGTGCGGACTGAACCCGTAAGCGGCGTACAGGTCGCGGAGCTGGTGGTGCGTCTGGATCTCCTCCTTCGCCTGCTCCGGGCCGACGTACCCGAGGGCGAACGCGGCCGCCTTCAGCACCGAGTACCCGATCGAGTCCTGGCCGACCGGCCCGCTCGTCACCCACGGCACCCGGCGGGCGACGGGGGCGGTGGTGCGAACGGCCTTCTCGACGGCCGTGCTCGCCGCGTCGTCGATGAACTGCACCAGCTCTTCGCGGGTCTGGAACTTGTCCGCGATGGCAACGCTCGACATGGGAAATCTCCGGGTTTGGGTTTTGGTGAACCGGCGGCGTGAGCCGCCTGGGTGGAT
>JANNQE010000734.1:0-9722 GCA_031441625.1 Planctomycetia bacterium | reverse complement strand
CCGCGCTCCCAGCCAACACACCCGAACACCACCCTCGAGGATCACCCCATGCGTCGTGCCCTCCGCGCCGCTCTCGCCGCCGCCGTTGTCGTCGGCGGGACGGCGTCCGCCCAGGTGCAGGTCCGCCCCCTGCCCGCCCCCATCCAGCCCGGCGGCGGCATCGCCGGCCCGCGTGCGGCCGTCGAGTACGCCGGCCCGACCGCCTTCCAGAAGACCGTGAACAGCCAGGTGGTCGTGTCCGGCACCGTCAGCATCGGCAAAGAGACCGTCGACGCCCCCATGTGGCAGGGGTCGCCGACCAAAGCCACATTCCGCGTGGCCACCATCAAAGTGACCGACACGCTGATGGGCGAGAAGGTGGCCACGGTGAAGGTGTTGCTGTCCGCCGCCGACCCGACGTACATCAACGACCCGTTCCCCGGACAGCCGGCCCAGCCGTACTACCCGCAGTTCCCCAACCAGATCCAACTGATCGACGGGCAGGAGGGGGTGTTCTTCCTGGCCAAGCACCCGACTCAGGCCGACGCCTACACGCACGCCCCCGGCAGCCCGCCGCTCAACCCGCTCGACACCAAGTACAAGGGCGACCTGGACGAGGTGAAGGGGGTGGCGGCCGTCCACGCCGACCCGGTCAAGGCGCTGAAGGCGGAGAAGGCGGACGCCCGCATGAAGGCGGCCTACGTGCTGGTGACGAAGTACCGCCGCCCGCCGGCCTTCGACGGCAAACAGTACGAGCAGAAGGCGGTCGCGGCGGACGAGGCGAAGCTGATCATGAAGGCGCTGCAAGACGCCGACTGGGAGCTGTGGGACAAGCCGCAGCAGCCGAACGAGGTGCGGGATTACACCCTGAACCCGACCAGCCTGCTCGGCCAGTTGCAGGTCTACCAGGGCGCGCCGGGCAAGGGCAACTTCCCGCAGGTGCGGCCGCAGCCGGGCCAGGGGTACAACACGGCCTACAAGGCGGCGTTCACCACCTGGATGGAAGGCGACGGCAAGGACTTCGAGATCAAGCGGTTCGTGATGCCGGGCGAGAAGAAGGACGAGCCGAAGAAGTGACGCGGGCGTTCGGCTGACGCGGCGGGCGGGGTGATCCCGGCTCGCCGCCAATTTCCGCTACTCACCTATTTCCGCCCGCCCGACTCGTTTACATTCCCCTCTACCCACTGCCCGGCGGCCCGTTGCCGACCGCGGTGGTGCGTGCCCTTTTCACACACGAGACAGTACCGATGGCCGCGAAAGAGAGCCGGGAACTGAAGTCCGCCCTCGCCCAGATCGAAAAGGAGTTCGGCGAGGGGGCGATCATGTCCCTGAACGCGGTGGCCTCGCAAGAGATCGAGGGGATCAGCACCGGCAGCATCAGCCTGGACGTGGCCCTCGGCGGCAAGGGCATCCCCCGCGGGCGGATCGTCGAGATTTACGGGCATGAGAGCAGCGGCAAGACGACCGTCGCCCTGCACGCGGCGGCGAACGTGCAGAAGGCCGGCGGGGTGGTGGCGTTCATCGACGCCGAACACGCCCTCGACCCCAGTTGGGCGCGGAAGATCGGGGTGGACCTCGACAGCCTGCTGGTGTCCCAGCCGAGCTACGGCGAGGAAGGCCTGCGGATCGCCGAGATGCTGGTGAAGTCGAACGCCGTGGACCTGATCGTCATCGACAGCGTGGCGGCCCTCGTGCCGAAGAACGAGCTGAACAACGACATCGGCGACGCCAGCATGGGCATGCAAGCCCGCCTCATGAGCCAGGCCCTGCGGGTGCTCAACCCGAGCCTGAGCAAGACCCGCACCTGCATCATCTTCATCAACCAGATCCGCCAGAAGATCGGTGTCATGTACGGTAACCCCGAGACCACCACCGGCGGGCTGGCGCTCAAGTTTTATGCCAGCGTGCGGCTGGAGGTGCGGACGACCACCAACGCCCTGAAGAACGACGACGGGCAGGTGATCGGCAAGGAGGTGAAGGTGAAGGTGGTGAAGAACAAGATCGCCCCGCCGTTCCGCACGGCCGAGTTCTTCATCATGTACGACAAGGGCATCGACTACGAGGCCGACATCCTCAAGCTGGCCGTGGACGAGTACGAGATCGTGGCCAAGAGCGGGTCGTTCTTCAGCTACAAGGACCAGCGGCTCGGCCAGGGGGCGGACAACGTGGCCAAGTACCTCCGCGACAACCCGCCCCTGCGGGACGCCATCGTCGCCGACATCCTGGCCGCCAACCTGGCCAAGATCAGCGGCGTGCCGGTGCCCCCCGACCAGGACGGTCCGGAGCCGGAAGCGGCACTGGAAGGGGCCGAGCCGGCCGAGACGACCAAGCCGAAGAAGCGGGGCAAGGGGGCCGAGAAGGAGTGACCCGACCCGACGACGGTCACGGCGAGCCTGGGAGGACCTCCCAGGCTCGTGGCGTTGACGGGCGAGACGGGCACTGCCGAATGCCCCTCCCACGACTCGGACGCCTCGCCTACTTCACCCCCAGCACCATCGGGGTCTTCTCGACGTTCCCCGCGGCGTCTTCGGCGAACGCCTTCAACTCGGCCGCCGCGTCGAGGGTGATCTCCCACTCGGCGAAGTTGGCGGCCGTCGCCTTCGCCTCCCTGCCGTTCACCGTCACCCGCTTCACCGTGCCGTTGTCGATGGTGCTGCCGCGGACCAGAACTTTGCCGTCCTTGTGGCTCACGCGGGTGATGACCGTGGCCGGTGGCAGGTCGTCGGCCGGTTGCGGGAACTTCGGGAACGCCACGTCCTTCACTTCGGCGACGCGCGACTCGTTGCCGGTCAACGGCTTCTCCGCACGGAACGTGTCCGGGGCCGCCTTGTATTCGCCCGACTTCATGCTCACCACCAGCGCCGTCCGGCCCGCGCCGAACCAGTCGTGGAAGTAGACCGACACCCCCTTCTCGCTCTTCGGGGTCGGCCGCGGCCCGCCGCCCAGGTTCGCCACCGCCTTCTCCTTGCTGCCGTCGGTCCAGTTGACCGTCTTCACGTTCCGCAGGTGCGTGACCGCCTGGCCGGTCGGGTTGTCGTCCGAGATCTGCACCAGCGGCATCCCCCCGGATCGGCAGCCGTCGAATGTCAACCCGTCGACGGCCAGCAGTCCGTACTGCGCGCTCAGGTCGTCGTGCCCGCGGTTGAACGGCTCGGTGTGCGTCTGGCTGATGAGCACGTCCTTGTAGAAGTGGTTGTCGTAGTTCGGGTGGTACACGCCGTAGGCCACCTTGTGGATGTGCAGGTTCTCCACCACCAGGTTCGGCACCTGCGGGCGGAAGCCGTAGTGAACGTCCCAGATCTTCAGGTCCTTCACCACGAACGGGTGCTTCTCGTCCGGGCCGACGCGGTTGACGCCCTCGCCCAGGTTCACCCCGTACAACCCGTGGCTGCTGTGGACCTCGTTGCCCTCGAACCGCACGAACGGCAGCGTCCGCGGGTCGGTGTCCTTGCGGGTGCCGTCCGGCTGGCGGATGGAGAAGTTCAGCTTGAGCGAGCTGCTCGGCGTCGCCTCGTACCGGAAGCCGTAGTTGCCGCACTCGGCGGCGACGTTGCGGGTGAAGCTGTTCAGGCTGCACGTCCACCAGAACCCGGCCCCCTCGTTGCCGTCGAACGGCAGCGCCTGCTTGGGCAGCGGCTTGCCCTTGGCCGCCCCCACCGCCAAGTTGCGGTCGAGCACGCAGTACGTCTCGGTGCCGTCTTCCAGGAAGAAGCCGTGCCCGACGCTCTTGTACCCCACGTTGTCCCGCACCACCAGGTAGTCGGTGCCGTGGATGGTGATCCAACGGTTCTCGCTGTCCCAGACCGAGCAGCCGACCACGCACGACCCCCGCATGGTGTCGCGGCACAGGTGGAAGTGGATGGCGTACTTGCCGAGCACGGTCTTCTTGCCCAGGTGCCGGAACTCGGCGTAGGTGAGCGAGCCGGCCGAATGCTTGTGGTACATGGTGTGCCCGCGGACGCCGGCCGGGTCGGCGCTCTCCACCACCACGTTGCGGGTCAGGTTCGCCACCTCCGCCCGGTACTCGCCGTCGCCCAGGTGGGCCGTCGTCAGCGGCTGGTCGAGCGTCAGCGTGGTGCCGTCGATGGCCTTCACCACCCGCTCCTCGGTGGTCGATTCGGTCTTGCTGTCGCCGTGCGTGTTGGTGCCGGTGACGATGACGCGGTCGCCCACCTTCCACCCCGTCACTCCTTCGGCCAGTGACACCGCGGTGTCACCGATCTTGGCCGTCGCACCGAGCTTCACCCACGTGCGACTCAGCGGCTGGCCGTGCAGGTCCATCCGTCCTCCGCAGCACACGACGGCCGGGCACGTCTCCTTGCTCATCCCTTCCACATGATGCAGGCGGATGGTCGCCGTCTTCCCGGCCGCCACCGGCGCGTCCATCGTGCCGACGACCAGCGCGGGCAACGGCTTCCCGTCCTCCGACTTCACGGCGTGTCCGTCGCAGTCGAACCCCTCTTCCGAGTACGTGTCGCCCGCCTGAATCTTGAGGAGGCCGACGTTCAAAACGGTGTCCGTGTCGGTGGCGAACGCCAGTGTGCCGGCCACGTTCACCCCGCGGACGACGGCATCCGACTTCACGTCGTAGGTGATCGTGTGGGTGTTGCGGATCAGCACGCGGTAGCCGGCTCCTGGGACGGCGTTACCCTCCCACGTCTCTTTGGCGGACCACGGCCCGCTCTTGGCGGACTTGATGACGGGCGGGTCGGCGGCAAAAACACCGGCCGCGAAAACGGCGACGGACACGAGGAGAGCGGGGAGGCGCACGGGCAACTCCGGGGAGAGGGGGAAAGGGTGTCGCGGGGTGGGATGAACCGCGACGGCGGGGAGTAGGGAAGAGTGTACCACAACAGGGTTCAAGCCGCCGGGCGGAACGCCACTCTCGACGCACTTTCGCCCGAATGTCGAACGCCACCACATTGATCAGGAGCGTGCCGGTCGTGGTGCCGACGAATGGTGTGCCGGGAACCACGAGAAATGCGGCATCCCGGCGGTCATTCGCGCCGGGATGCGTCGGGGTGCACGAGGGTGGCTAACGGGACTTGAACCCGCGACCTCCGGAGTCACAGTCCGGCGCTCTAACCAACTGAGCTATAGCCACCGTGTTTCAACCCCGCTTATGTTAACCCCACCTGTTCGGGTGACAAGTGCGAGGTGGTCATGCCCGTTCGGATCGTCCCCGTCGAGTCACAACCGTTCGCCGAGAACTCCTACGTGGTGTGGGCCGACGGCCAGTCCGCCGCGTTCGTCATCGATCCGGGCTTCGAGCCGGACGCCATCGCCGACGTGCTGAACGCGAACCGCCTCACCCTCGCCGCCATTGTGTGTACGCACGGGCACGTCGACCACATCGCCGGCAACGCCGAACTGAAGCGGCAGTTTCCCGACGCCCCCATCCTGATCGGCCGCGGGGACGCGGGCATGTTGTCCGACCCCGACTCGAACCTGAGCGGCAAGTGGGGGTTCCACATCGTCAGTCCGCCGGCGGATCGGCTGCTCGGCGACGGCGAGCGCGTCACCGTCGCCGGCATCGAAATGGAGGTGCGGGAGATCCCCGGCCACTCGCCCGGTCACGTGGTGTACGTGCTGCACGGCGAGACCCCGCCGGTGGTGTTCGGCGGGGACGTGCTGTTCAACGGCAGCGTCGGCCGCACCGACTTCCCCGGCGGCAGTTTCCCCCAGTTGCGCGACGGCATCCACGCCAAACTGTTCCCCCTGCCCGACGCCACGAGGGTGTTCCCCGGCCACGGCCCGCCGACGACGGTGGGCGAGGAGAAGCGGGGCAACCCGTATGTGGGACTGAATGCGGAGCGGTGAAAAAGTGCTCCGCTCGCTCTACGAGCGGATTCGATCCTCCTGCCGCCGCCACCTCGCTGGAGCTGTCCATGAGCCTGCACAACATCCTCGAAGACTCGACGACTTACCAGGGCATCATGCGGCGCGGCGAAGCCCGTGGCCGGCAGAACGGTTTGCTCGAACAGGGGCGGCACCGGTTCGGCCCGCCTACCCCGCAAGCCGAAGCGGCCATCCGGGCGGTGGCCGACAACGACCGCCTGCGACGGATGGCCGAACGTATCTTCGACGCCGCCGGGTGGGACGACCTGCTCGCCACCGAATGACCGCTCGTCCGCCGGCCCTTTTTCCAAACCCGGCGGCCGAATCCGAGGTACAATCCCTGAACTGTTTCGGCCTCGCCTGAACCGCGGGCTGTGCCCGCACGTGCCGCCCTTCCGGGACATGAACACCGCCACCGAGATGTCCCTGTACGACGCACTCCTTCAGACGGGCCGCGTGCCCGTCGAAAAGCGGGAGTACGCCCGCAGGGTGTTCGCCGAGTGCGCCGACGACCCCGTTCGGCTGGCCGACGAGTTGCTCGCCGCCAAGTTCGTGACGCGATACCAGCACCGGAAAATTCAGGCCGGGCGGCCGGGCGAACTGGTGTTCGGCCAGTATCTGATCATGGAGCGGATCGGCGAAGGGGGCATGGGCAAGGTGTACCGGGCGATCGAGACCCGCATGGGCCGCGAGGTGGCGCTCAAGACCATCCGGCCGAACCTGCTGGCCAACAAGACGGTGGTGCTGAGGTACAAGCGGGAGGCGCGGGCCGCCGCCGCGCTCGACCACCCGAACATCGTCAAACTGCTCGAAGCCGACGACGTGGGCGGGCGGTACTTCCTCGCGATGGAGTTCGTGGACGGGTCGGACCTGTCGCGGCTGGTGAAGGACCTGAACAAGGAGAAGGTGTCGATGCCGCCGGGCGAGGCGGCCGAGTACATCCGCCAGGCGGCGCTCGGGTTGCAGCACGCGCACGACAAGGGGTTGGTCCACCGCGACGTGAAGCCGAGCAACCTGCTGGTGGCCGGCGAGCGGGCCATCCCCGGCACCGGCGGCCAGGCGAACGTGAAGATCCTGGACATGGGGCTGGTGCGGAGCCTGGCCGACGACGACGAGACCACCACCGACCTGACCCGCGACGGGACGGTGGTGGGCACGCCCGACTACATGTCGCCCGAGCAGAGCCGCAACTCCAGCACGGTGGACCCGCGGGCGGACATCTACAGCCTCGGCTGCACCCTCTTCTATTTGCTCCGCGGCCTGCCGCCGTACGACACCGGCACGGCCATCGACAAGCTCATCAAGCACCAACTCGACCCGGTGCCGGACATCCGCCAGTACCGCCCGGACGTGCCCCCGCGGCTGGCCGCCGTCCTCAAGAAGATGATGGCCAAGAAGGCCGACGACCGCTACCAGACGGCCGACGAGGTGGCCGAGGAACTGGCCCACCACACCGGCACCGCGGCCTTCGACTTCACCGCCCTGCCCCCGCTGCCCGGACACTACCCGTCCGACATCCCGGACATCCCGGCGATGGACGCCACGCCCGCCGCCCCGACGGGCGGGTTCGCGTTCCCGATGATGGACCTGGGCGGGGTCGCCACCCCCGCCCCGACGTACACCCCGCCGGCCGCCCCGGTCCACCTGCCTCCCGCCCAGGTGCTGGCCACCGAATCGGGCGCGCGGTCGGTGGCCCGCCCGCCGGTGGCCCGCCCGGTCGCCGCATCCGGTTCCCGCGCCGCTCCCGCGCCGGGTCAGCGGTCGGTACGGGTGGTGACGGTGCAGTCGAAGCCGATCGCCAAGCGGCCGGCCGACGCCACCCCGTCGGGCGACGTGGAGACGCCCACCCGCGGGCGGGCGGCCGACTCGACCTCCGGCTCGTCGCCCGCCCGCCGCACCGCCCGCCGCACGCCGGAGAAGAAGCCGAAGGGCGGGTTCCCGGTCGTGGCCGTCGCCGCGGCCGGGGTCGGCGGGGTCGCGCTCATCGTGGTGCTGGCCGTGCTGGTCGCCCTGACCGGGCGGAACGACAAGCCGACCGCCACCACCGTGGCCGCCGCCCCACCGCCCCCGCCGAAAGTGGCGAAGTCGCCCTTCCGCCCGATCGCCGAACTGCTGCCCGACGACACCGCCGCCGTGCTGGTGGCCGACCCGAAGGTCGGGTGGGATCAGGCGCAGACGCACCCGGACGCGACCACCAACAGCCGCCGCACCGCCGACGTGCTCGCCCGCTGGTTCAAGTTCGACCTGCGGAAGTTCGACCGCGTGACCGTCGCCTTCGACCCGAACATGAGTCACGCCGTGGCCGCCGGCGAAGGGGAGGCGCTGAAGGGCGACCCCTTCCGACGGGAAGCCGACCGCCCTCCGCTGTCCGAAATGGAGACGCTGCCGAACGGCGCGGTGGTGTTCCGCAACCCGCTCGGCCCGAAGGTCAACCCGTTCAACACAGATCGTCGGGTGCGGGGCGTCTTGTTGCCCAACCCGCCGGCGTACCTGATCGCGTCGGGCAAATCGGACCTGATCGACCTGGCCAAGTCCGCCGACACCCGCAAGGGGCCGACCGGCGTGGACCCGGCGCTGCTGCGGGCCGCCACCGACGCCACCAAATCGGCCGACACCCCGCTCGCCTTCTTCGCCGCCTCGGGCGAGTGCCAGTTGCCCCTCAAGCCGGTGTCGAAGGGCAAACCCGAGCCGCTGTCGGCCGCGGGCGTCGAATTGATGACCGTGACCGCGGCCCCCGCCGCTAGCGGGCACCTGCGGCTGACGGTGGTGCTCACCGGCACCGACAAGAACAAGCTGAACCACTTCCTGGAACACGAACTGACGGCGATGCTGGAAGCGGTGGTCGGACGGGAGTTGGCGAAGCCACTGGCCAACCCGATCACCGAAGCAGTGAACGAGGCCAAGTTGACCGACCTGAGCGGCGGGCGGAAGCAACTGACGGCGTCGTTCGAGTGGCCGTGGGCGGCCGTCCTGTCGGCGGTCGACGCCCTGATGCCCGACGGGCGGTGAGTCAGACCCCATATCACCCGGTTCCGGAGCCTCCCACATGACCGCCCCCAAGCGCCGCCGCTGGTGGCGGGTGCCGTTCCTCGTGCTGCTCGTCCTGGTGGTCATCCCCCTTCTGCTCTTCACCCTGAACGGCACCGTGCTGGCGAGCGGCGAGCGGGCGGTGGTCGCTTCACATCCCGAAATCACACCGACGGCCGCCACCGACGACGCCGTCACCGTCGTCGGGTACAACGTGGCGAAGGGGTTCGCGCACAAGGGCGGGGTCAGCTTCGATACGCCCGAGAACGTGAAAGCGCGGATGAGCCGAATGGCCGACGCGGTGCGGGCCGAGAACCCCGACCTCGTGTTCCTGTCCGAAGTGATGACCGACTGCACCCCGTGCCCGGTCGATCAACTCGACGAACTGGCCCGCGGCCTCGGCCTGCCGCACACCGCCTTCGGCGAGAACTACAACTTCGGCCTGCCCTTCTGCCGCGTGGTCGGCGGGAACGCCATCCTGTCGCGCACCCCACTCACCCCGGTGGCGAACCTGTCACTGAGCGGGCGGAAGCCGTTCTGGGAAACGAAGAACAGCCGGCGGGCACTGTTCGTGAACACGGAGATTCGCAGGCGGACGGTGCTGCTCGGCAGCCTGCACAACGACAGCTACAGCCGGGCGAACAACGCCGTTCAGGTGCGCGAACTGCTGGCCTTTATCGGCGACCGCGCGTGCCTGCTGGCCGGCGACTTCAACGCCAAGCCGACGGAGGAGCCGATGAAGCTGCTGGCCGAGAGCGGGCGGTTCGCCGGCGCGTTCGACGGCCCGCCGACGTTTCCGGCCGACGCCCCGGACCAGCGGATCGACTACGTGCTCGCCCCGGCCGGGTGGGAGCACCTGGGCACGCGGGTGATCGACG
>JANNQE010000733.1:0-4442 GCA_031441625.1 Planctomycetia bacterium | reverse complement strand
GGGGGGGGGTTTGCCCCCTTGTTTCACCACCCCCCGGGGGCAAACCCCCCCCCGCTCGCCAATGCGCTACCGGCGGCGATGTCCGCGGCCAGTGCCCTAATACTGTAGCCCGATTTCGTGAACGTGTCACGCAGTTCTTCCCCGCGGGTGGGGCCGAACGCCCGCACCGGCTGCTGGATCAAGTGGTGGAACAACTGCTCGGCGAACGCGGCGTGCGCCTCCGGGCTGTCGGCGACGAACGCGGCCAACTCCACCGGGCCGGTGAACGTCTTCTCCGCGCCCGCTTTGGTCAGGTATCGGCCATTCGTGTCCACCGGCTTGTCGTGATCCTTCGCCCGCACCTTGCCGATGGCGTCGAACCCCTCCAGCGTGAAGCCGAGCGGGTTGATGACGGTGTGGCAACTCTGGCAGTTCGCCCCTTTCGTTTGCAGGGCGACGCGCTCGCGGGTGGAGAGCGTCGGGTGCGCACTCGCGGCGAGCGGGCTGAACGCCTCCTGCGGCGGCTTGAGGCCCACGCCGAGCAGCCCCTTGCCGATGAACACCCCGCGGTGGATGGGCGACGAGTGATCCGTGTACGCGAACGCCGAGAGCAGGTACGGGTGCGTCAGCACGCCGGCCCGTTGACCGGCATCCAGTTTCACTTTCGTGAACGGGGCGTCGGCCGGCAGGTCCGCGCCGTACACCTTCGCCAGCCGGCCGTTCAGGTAGACCTCGTCGGCCTTCAACAGTTGCTTGAAGTCGGACGACTTCGACCACGTCACTTCGTCGAGGAACATTTCCAGCGAGGTCCGCAAGTCGGCCACCACCGCCGCGTCGAAGCCGGGGAACAGTTTGTCGTTCTTGCCCAGGTCGCGGTCCACGTCGAGCCGCAGCCAGTGCAGCAAGAACCCCCGCACCTTCGCCTCGGTGCGGGGGTCATTCAACATCCGCTCGGCGTGCTTCCGCACCTGTTCGGGCGTCTTCAGCCAGCCGTTGGCGGCGTCCTTGAGCAGGCCGTCGTCGGGCGACGAATCCCACAACGCGAACGACAACTTGGCGGCCACGTCGAAGGCGTCCGGCTTGTCGCTCGCCTCCCGCATGAGGAACCGCGGAGACTTCGCCGCGAGCAGCACCACCCGCTTGAGGAACAGTTCGGTGTCGCCGTTGGCGGCGGCGAACTGCTTCTCGACGAACACCTGCTTCAACTCATCGGTGAGCGGACGGCGGAAGGCGCGCTCGACGAACCTGGCGGCGAACTCCTTCAGCTTCGGTGCCTTCTTCTCGGCCGGGTCTTTCGGGTTGATGCCTGCGAGCGGCTCGTGAAACTTGATGACATACGCCGCCATTTCCAGCGCCGCTTCGGTCACGGCCGCGTCCCACTCCTTGCTCACCCGCGTGCCCCGCTCCCACCCCATGCTCTTGTCGTCCGGCGGGAAGGGCGTGCCCACCACGAACTGCTCGGGCACCCCGTTCGGCGACAGGTAGCGCGCGGGAATCGGTTCGGTCGCCCCGTGCGGGCGCTTCCACTCCAGCCGCACGAACGCCGGCACCGGCTTCGGCTTCTTGTCCTTCACCCCTTGCAGGGCCTTGCTGAAGTCGAGCCGCAGCGGGTACACCCGCCCGCCGGTGAGCGGCACGCTCGCCGTGTACTCCGTCTGGTTGCCCGACTTCACCAGCGCGTTCACCACCCGCTCGCCGTTCACCCACAGTTGCACCGACTGGTCGCTCTTCACCACGAACGTGAACTCGCCCGACTCCGGGGCGAGCACGCTGCCGGTCCAGCGGACGGAATACTCGTGCTCGTCGTACTTCCCGTCGGTCGGCGGGTCGGTCTTGAAGTCGAACGCGACGGTCGGGTCGGTGCGTTCTTTCACCCGGTTGCCGTGGTTGCGGTTGCCGAAGTATTCGCCCTTCAGCCCCTTCCCGCCGTCGGCCCACTTGTTGGTGCCGCCGCGGAAGCTGCCGACCAGATCGGCGGCGGCGTGGCGGTACTGATTCACCGTCAGGCGGGCGGGGTCGGTGCGGACGGGGTTGTTCTTCTCGCGGGCGGCGGGGGAGTAGAACGCCGCGTGCATGAACTGGGCAATCGCCGTCGCGTCCTCTTTGGTGAGCGATTCCGGCTTGTCCTCGGGCATGGTCTTGCGGACCTGCTCGGCCAACTGCGGGACGCTCAGTTCGCCGGCGAGCGGGTCGTCGTACTTCTTCTTCACCCCCTGGCCGGCGTCCCCGTGGCAGCGGGCGCACTGCTCCTTGTACAACTTGGGGCCGTCCGGCGCGGCAACAGCGACGGAGGCGGCGAGCAAGAGCAACAGGGGATAACGCATGAAGTCGCCAGTTGACGGAGGAATCGGGAGTGCGAAGAATGTCGCCGGCGTGCTAGTTTAGTCACACCAGACCGCCCGCGGGTTCCGTGGGCACCAGACCGCCCCAACGGGGCGGATTCTGTCAGCCCAGGTCGGAGCGAGCCGCAGGCGAGTGGAGGCCTGGGTACGATGATGGGAAAACCCCACCGCCCTGAAGGGGCGGGTTCACGTCACTCCCACACGTAGTCCTCGTTCCATTCCAACTCGTACCGCGCCAGCCACGCGCGCAGCTCGTCCTGGAACGACACCGTGCGGTGGTGTTCCGGTTGACCGGCGATGTACTTCCGCAGGTCTTCCACCTGCGCCTGACCGATGGAGAACATGCCGTACCCGACCTGCCAGTGGAACGGTGCGGGTGTCCGGTGGGTCGAGTTCACCCAGGCGGACGAGGCCGTTTTGATCCGCCCCACCGCGTCGGCGATGGTGATCGTCCGGGAGAGTTGGAACAGCAGGTGAACGTGGTCAGCCACCCCGCCGACGATGTGCGACTGACAGCCGAGGTGGTTCACCGCGCCGCCGATGACCGCGAAGAACTCGGCCCGCCACGAGTCGAGCAGGAGCGGTTCGCGGTTCTTGGTGGAGAAGACGGCGTGGACGTACACCTTGGCGAGCGACTGGGGCATGGAGGGACCGTTCTTGAACCCGCCCCTTCAGGGCGGTACTCATTTCGCCGTGGTGTCCCAGGCCTCCGCTCGCCTTCGGCTCGCTCCGACCTGGGCTGACAGAACCCGGCCCTTCAGGCCGGCCGGGGTTGCCAACGTGGACCGCGCACACCACTTGGTATTCCGTTCTGTTGAACCGTGTCGGGCCTCACGTCCCCTGCGGGGACTGTTCGACCGCGACCTACAGGTTGGCCAGCGGCCCGTAGCCGACGGTGGTGATGGCGTCCACCGGGAACTCGCTCAGGTACGTGCGGATGGCCTTCTGGTCCACCGCGTCGTACCGGGCGATCTCCACGTCCGGGTCCGAATACTCGCCGCGGTACATCCACGCGCCGGCGATGCTGCTCATGCGGCCCATCGGCCGCTCGCTCGCTCGCACCACCCGGCTGGTGATCTTCGTCTTCGCCTGGGCCAGTTCGTCGTCCGTGATGCCGCCCGCCTGCACCTCGCCGAGCACCCGCTTCACGATCCCCAGGTTCTCCGCCGCCGACTCCGGGTCGCCGCTGAAGGTGGCCGCCAGGAAGCCGTTGCCGTGGCTCAGGTCCACCCCGCACCCGGCGGACTCCACCTTCCCCGGATCGACCAACTCCCAGTGCAGGCGGCTGCCGCTGTCGTCGCCGAGCGCCACCGCCAACACGCTCGCCGTGTGACGCATCGGCGAGTCGGCGGCGGGGGCCGGGGCCATCGTCAGCACGTACTGCTGGGCCACGCCCTCCTTCGGGAAGGCGAACACCCCGCCGGGGCCGGCGGCGGACGTGAGCACCCGCGGGCCGACGGTCGCGCCGTTCCACCCGGCCGTCTTCTCGCCGATCATCTGGACGAACGCGGGCCAGTCGAAGTTCCCGGCGGCGGCCACCATGATATTGCCGGCGGCGTATCGGCGGTCGAAGTACGCCTTCATGCGGTCAGCCGTCAGCGCGGTCACGCTGGCGTTCGTGCCGAGGATGCTGTTGCCCAGCGGGTGCCCGCGGAAGTACACCTCTTTGGCCTTGTCCCACGCCACCGAGTGCGGCTGGTCGTCGTACTTCTTGATCTCTTCCAGGATCACCTGCTTCTCGGTGTCGAAGTCCTCCACCCGCAGGCTCGGCCGCAAAATGTCCGCGAGGATGTCGGCCACCGCCGGTAGGTACTCGGGCAGCACGCTGGCGTAGTAGACCGTCTCCTCCTCCGAGGTGTAAGCGTTGTACTTCGCACCCAGCTTGTCGAAGTCGCGGTTGACGTCGAAGGCAGTGCGGCGGGGCGTGCCCTTGAACACCATGTGTTCGAGGAAGTGCGACACCCCGGCCTCGTCGGCCGATTCGTCACGCGACCCGGTGCGGACGAAGAAGCCGAGCGACACCGACCGCGACGACGGGAGCGTCTCGCCGATCAGGGTGAGACCGGACGGCAGGGCGTGGGTATGGAAGGGCATGGTGGGTGTTTTGTTCCCCTCTCCCCT
>JANNQE010000732.1:0-5274 GCA_031441625.1 Planctomycetia bacterium | reverse complement strand
GGGGGGGGGTTTGGGGGGGGGGGGTCACTCTTCTCTTCGCCCCGCGGCGCCGCCCCCCGCGCCGGGCGCCCCCCCGCGGCTAACCACGCCCGCCAGCGCTAGCGTCTCCTCGTTCCTCTTCGCCCCGCTCTTGGCCAGCGTGGTTCGCACCCGTGCGGCGAAGCCGTTGAACCCGAACTCCTGGAACAGTTCCAACAGCCGTTGACCGTCCCAGTCGCGGCGCTTCCAGCCCTCCCAGTCCATCGCCATCGGCACGTCGGTGCGGAGTTTCACCAGCGTCTTGCACCGCTGCAAGTCCCCGCTGGCGATGCTCGCTTTGAGCGAGTCCCGCAGCTTCGGCCCGCCGAGTTTGTCCGCGTTGGCGATGATGTTGTCGAGCGTGTCGTACTCCTTCAGCCACTTGGTGGCGGTCTTCGGCCCGCACCCCGGCACGCCGGGCACGTTGTCCACGCTGTCGCCGACGAGCGCCTGAAAGTCCACCACCTGATCCGGCCGCACGCCCCAGTCGGCCATCAGCCCGGCCGCGTCGAGCGTCTCGCCCTTCCGCAAGTTCCGAATGCTCACGCGGTCGTTGAGCAACTGCCGGCAGTCCTTGTCGGAGGTACAGAGCACCACGTCGTGCCCGCGTTCGACCGCCTCCGCCGCCAGCGTCGCCATGATGTCGTCGGCCTCCCACCCCGGTGCCCGCAGCACAGGGATTCGCATGGCCTGCAACACCTGGTCGATCATCGGCTCCTGAATGATCAGGTCGTCGGGCGGGGGCGGGCGGTGGGCCTTGTAGTCGGCCGACACCTCCACGCGGAAGGTGGGTTCGGGCGTGTCGAACGTGGCCAGAAGGTACTCGGCCCCCTGATCGTACAGGGTCATGATGGCCCGCGTGACGCCGAACACGGCGTTCGTCGGCCGCCCGTCCGGGGCGTTCATGGGGCCGATGCCGTGGAACATCTGGAACACCATGCCGTGGGTGTCCAGCAGGTACACGGCGGTACGGGGGGCGTGGTCCGGCGTCACGGGCGTGCCCGGCGGGGTGAGAGTAGGGAATTCTTACGGTCGGCCGAAACGACCCGAAGCGGATGATGGGGAGGGCAATCCGGGTGGGGTCGGGGGCGGGGTCACGCTCGGGCCGGGTCACGCGGGACGGTGGCGGCAGAGCGGACGGGGTCGGCTGACCGGTATAGATAATGACGTGAGTATGCTACGGAGCGGGTGCGAGTGGAGTCAAGGGCGGCGGGCGATTCGGGTGTGCGTGTGGCAGGATGCAGTCCCCTCACCCGCCGCCGTCGCTCCGCTCCCTGCGGCGACCTCCCCCACAAGGGGGGAGGTGTGGGTTGTGGGCCTTCTCGCTTGGGTGAGATCAGGGGTCACGCAATCACCCCACCTCCCCCCTTGTGGGGGAGGTCGGTTCAAGTGGCGCAGCCACTGAACCGGGTGGGGGGTTCACGCCGCCGACTCTCAATCGCACACCCGCCGATTACGACACGCTCCGCACGGCCCGCGTCCAGATCCGTTCGGTGTGCGGCGAGTCGGACTCCCGCAGCCACCGCTGGCACACCGTCGTCACCCACACGGCATCCGACTTGGCCGCGTCGTTCAGCCAGTTCGCCACCGAGTCCTGAACGTACTTCTCCGGGTCGGCCTTCAGTGGGTCGAGCAGTGGCAGTCCGAGCGACGGGTTCGCCTTCAACACCTCGATGTGCTTCGCCCACACCCCGCGGGGGCGGGTGGCTTCGACGGCGAACCGGCGGACGAACGGCGAGGCGTCGGCCGTCCACGGCACCAGCAGCTTGACCGCGTGACTGACGTTTTCGGCCAGGTGCCACCGCACCGCCATCCACGCCCACTCGCGGACGCCGAAGTGCCGGTCGTCGGCGAGCGGGCGGATGAGGGCGAGGCGGTCTTTCAACTTCCCCTTCGGGTGCAGGCCGATGACGTAGCACGCCCACCCGCGGACAGTATCGGACGGGTGCGCGATGAGTTCGGCGACTCGCTCCGGCGCGAGGTGCCGCAGCAGGATGCCGCCGACCAGTTCCATGCGGAGTTTGACGCCGTCGCCGGCCGCGTCGTTCACCATTTGCAGGTAGTCGGCGGGCACGTCGGGCACGGCGACTTGCAGCAGTGCGGCGAAATCGACAGCCAACCCTTCGGCGAGATTGCGCGACTCGCGGGTGCCGGCGTTAAGTTCGGCGAGCACGTCCGCGGGCACATCGGACGGGCGATTGGCGGGGGTGGTCATGATGACGCTTCCGAAAACAGCGGGCCGACGGGGATTCGCAGGTCGGGCAGCACGCCGGGGAAGGTCATCTCATCCGCAGGGCCGAACAGGGTGCCGAGCGTGCCCTTTTGGAACAGCATGGCCTGCTCACGGGTGAGGTCGATGACGTACACCAGCAGCACGCCGGCAGCCAGGTACTCGTCCACCTTCGCCATCACGTCGCGGAACACGTCGTCCGGGGACATCACCTCGAACACCAACTCGGGCGGCACCTCGGGGTACACTCGCGGCGTCACATGCTTCGGCAACCGCTCGTAACTGAAGTACGCCACGTCCGCCCCGCGGACGCTGTCTGGGTCTCGTTCGGTGACGACGCCGGAATCGTTGATGGTAATGCGACCGAGCGCACGCGGGCGGACGTGAGTACCGAGGGCGAACGCCACGTTGCCGCACACAACACCGTGGAGGAAGCTGGGCGGGGGCACGTCGATCACCTCTCCTTTGACGAGTTCGGTGAACCGCCCGAGTTCGGGCATCGCGGCGAACTCTTCGGCGGAGAGCAGCTTGGGCGGGTCGGCGACGGCGGGGGCCATTCGAACGCTCCTTCGGCGGGCGATGGGGAGTTTATCGGGAGGTGGTCGGCGGTGGGAACCCCGGTCCTGGAAGAGCGGGTGTCGCCCGGCTTCGCACCATCGCCCACGCACACCCCGCGAGGGCCACCACCGCCGCCCAGAAGAGCGACCCGTAGGCCATCGGCAGTTGCCACTTGAACGCCTGCCCGGCGGTGAACGCGAGCAGCACCAGCACGCTCGCCTGTAGCCCCCACGCGGTGCGTCGTCCGGTCGTACTTCCCGTCAGTGCGTGGTGCGTGAGTACCGTGAGCGGGTAGAGCAGCCAGACGAAGTAGTACCCGAAGGCGTAGGGCGTGCCGACGATCATGAGGACGACGAGCAGGCCGAACTCGGCGGCGTCCGTGTCGCGCGTGCGGTTCGCCTTCTTCGGCATGAGCAGCACGAAGCCCAGCCCGAGCGCCGCCGCCGCGGCCACCACTGCGATCATCGCGCCGCCGTACCCCAGATCGACCACGTTCACGTACACCGGCTCTCCCGTCGTGCCGGGTCGCACGGCCGTCGCCACCGCCGCCGCCGTGCCCGTGTACTCCGCGTACATCAGGTGCCGCTGGGTCTCGTTCGATGTCTCCTCCGCCCGCGCGTTCGCCGGCCGCAGCAGCCGGTTCGTGACCCCGAGCAGGCTCTGGTTCCGCCAGCCGACGCTCTGCTCCGGCCGCTGCCCGACGCCGCCTTCACCCTGCCGGAAGAGCATTCCGTCGGCCCACTGCTTCAGCTCACTCAGGCTGCGATCCCACCCCCGCACCGTCGCCGGCACCGTCACGAAGAAGAGCACGCAGAAGCCGACCATCGCCGCCGCCGCCGCCCACTGCCGCCGCCACAGCAGGTAAACAATGACCACCGCAGGGAACGCCTTGAGCGCGGTGGCGAGCGCGAACAGCCCGCCGCCGAGCACCTGTTGCCCCGGCTTGCCGGTGCGGGTGAGTGTCAGCCCGCCGAGCACCAGACAGAGCAGCCCGAGGTTCGGCTGGCCGAGCAGGAACATGTCGTTGATGAAGAACAGGCAGAGCGCCGCCGGGATCACCCGCAGCCACACGCTCACGTTCCGCGTGCCGGCGACCAGCCGCACGCTCAGTTCGACGGCCACGCCCACGCTCAGCACGTTCAACACGATCAGTGCCACCACCATGCCCGTCGGCCCGAGCAGGCTGAGTGCCCCGAGGCAGACGGCCGCGAACGGCGGGTACATGAACGGGTACGGCTTGCCAGGCTCCGTCGGGTAGAGCGTCCACGGCCCGCCGTCGGGCGTTCGCATGGTCGCGTCTTCCACCACCGTACGGCCGACGAAGTACCAGAGCGGGTAGTCTTTGTTCTTCCCCACGCTGGCCGGCGGGTCGTGTGCCGGCGGGGTGTCGGCGAACACCGGCCAGCCGAGCGGGGTGTCGGTGCGGAAGTGGTTGACCAGCGGGGCGACGGCCATCACCCCGCCGACGAACAGCAGGGCGAGCGCCTGAAACAGCGGCGAGCGGGTGAAGGGCACGGGGACCGCCACACGGGAGGGATGCGCGGCAGGGTAGCGGAACGGGGGGAACGAGGGAAGGGCGAGTGTCCGCGCGTCCGCGCCGGCCGGCCGGCGGCACCTACTTGAACCCGTGTTCGGCGGCGGGGAAGGTGCCGGCTCGCACCTCGACGCAGTACGCGGCCACCGCGTCTTTCGCCAGTGCCCCCAACTCGGCATACCGCTTCACGAACTTCGGCCGCAGGCCGTCGTACAACCCCAGCAGGTCGTGCCAGACTAGCACCTGCCCGTCGCAGTGCGGGCCGGCACCGATGCCGATGGTGGGGATGTTCACCGCTGAAGTCACCTTCGCGCCGATCTCGGTGGGCACTCCTTCGACGACCATGCTGAACGCCCCGGCCTGCTCCACCGCCTTCGCGTCGGCCAGCAACTCGTCGGCGTCCCGCTGCACCTTGAACCCGCCCATGCGGTGCACCGACTGCGGTGTCAGGCCGACGTGACCCATCACCGGGATGTCGGCCCGCACGCACGCCGCCACCGCGTCGGCCATCCGCACCCCGCCTTCGAGTTTCACCGCGTGGGCACCCGCCTTCAGCAGCTTGCCGGCGTTCCTCACCGCCTGCCGCGGCG
The DNA here is from genome assembly GCA_031441625.1 of Planctomycetia bacterium. Classification (GTDB taxonomy): domain Bacteria; phylum Planctomycetota; class Planctomycetia; order Gemmatales; family Gemmataceae; genus JALHQU01. Next base: position 344 of record JANNQE010000732.1, on the reverse strand, counting down.
ACACTTGATAACTCATGAACGGCATGTCGGCCACGACCAGCGCCCGCTTCGTGCCGTGGACGACGCACCGCAGGTGGTACAGCATCTCGTTCATTGTGACCGGCAAGCTGGTGGAGTGCCCTTGCACCACCATGCCGAGTGAGTCACCGACGAGGATGCAATCGACACCGGCGGCGTCGGCGATGACGGCGGAGGTGAAGTCGTAGGCGGTGACGACGGCCAGCCGCCGCACGCCGCGGGCGGCGCGGACCTCGGGCACGGTGACGGGACGGACGGCGGACATGCAAATTCCTCTGGACGAGCCGCGACCGCGAGGGAGCGGGTTTCAATCACCCGCTCCCTCG
>JANNQE010000731.1:0-4521 GCA_031441625.1 Planctomycetia bacterium | reverse complement strand
CAATAGCCCAGGGCGCAAGCCCTGGGTTCCAGAGACTCACCGACTTCGAGTGTCACACCCGCGGCGGCGGTGGCCTCGACCGCGGGGGCGACGAGGGGTATGATGAACCCGTGACTCGCGTGCTGCTGATCCTGTGCTACCTGCTCTCGGTCCTGGTCGGGCCGCGGGCGTGTTGTTGCGCCGCCCCCTCACCGGCACCACCGATCCTAGCGAAGGCGACTCCGACGAAGGGCTGCCCGCGGTGCGCCGCGGCCGGGAAGGCCGACACGCCGTCGAAGGCGGACCAGCCCCGGCCGGCGAAGCAGCCGAACTGCCCGTGCCCGAAGACCGCGGTGAGCGCTCCCGCCGTCCCGCCGGCGGACGACACCCGCCCGCACGTCGCCGCGGGTGACACACTCGCCGCCGTCTCCCCGGTCGTTCCGATTCCCGCCCACGCCGTTCACACCGCCGTCGTCGGCCCACCGCCCGACCCGTCGGCCCACCTGCTCCACCTCTGCCACCGCCTCCGCTGTTAAGGCCCGCGACCCGTCGTCGCGTTCACCCTTCATCCCATCCATCGGAACCGTGGCCGCGTGCCCGTTTCCGTCACCGGAGGCTCACCCCATGACTCGCCACTGGCTCCCGTTCGCAGCCGTCGTCGCCGCTCTGACCGGCTGCTCGAAAGCTCCCCCCGCCACCACGCCCGCCGCCGCCCCGACGGGGCACGCCGACCACGCCGCTCACGCCGCACACGGCGGGGTGATGGTGGAAATCGGGAAGGACGCGTACCACGCCGAGGTGGTGTTCGAGGCCGACGGCACCGTCCGCCTGTACCTGCTCGACCAGGACGCCAGGGCGGTGGTCGAGACCGACGCGACCGCGGTGGAAGCGTTCGCCCGGCCGGACGACGTCACGTCGTCGTCGAAGTTCGAGTTCACGCCGTCCCCGCAGGCGGGCGACGCGGAGGGCAAGACCAGCCGGCTCGTCGGGAAGCTGCCGGCGGCACTCGTCGGGAAGGCGGTCAGTGTCAGCATCCCGAACCTGCGGGTCGGGGCCAAACGCTTTCGGGTCGGGTTCCGCAGCCCGGAACCGGCCGATCACGAGGCCATGCCGGCGAAGCGGACTGACGCCGCCGCCCGGACGGTGTTCGGCAGCCCCGGCGGGCTGTACACGGCGGCCGACATCCAGGCGAACGGCCCGAAGCTGCCGGACGAGAAGTACAAGGGGATCAAGTCGAAGCACGACGCGGAGGCCAAGGCGGGCGACAAGATTTGCCCCATCTCCGAGACTCTGGCCAACCCCCAGTTCACCTGGGTGGTCGGCGGGAAGACGTACGAATTCTGCTGCGTGCCGTGCGTCGAGGAGTTCGTGTCGGCGGCGAAGGAGAAGCCGGAGGGAATCAAGCCGCCCGACGCGTACCGCAAGAAGTGACGCCCGCCGCCGTCACGTCCTTGCGGCCGTCGCCCGCACTCGGTCCGGTTGACTTTCCGGCCCGGCGCGCGTATTACTGTACACGCTCAGGAGCCACCGCCGTGACGCCGTTCGCCGCCAAAACCGTAGTCGTCATTACCACGGACTGACTCCGGGGCGGCGACACCGTACACCATCCCCCGGAGCCGAAACGCTCCGGGGATTTTTTTTGCACCCACCCGCGGGTTCACACCCGCGGTTCTCCGGCACCGACTCTCCCATGACCCGCGTGTTCGTCTACGACACCACCCTCCGCGACGGCAGCCAGGGCGAGGGCGTAAACTTCTCCCTGCAAGACAAGCTGTTGCTCACCCGGCGGTTGGACGACCTGGGGGTGGACTACATTGAGGGCGGGTACCCGCTGTCGAACCCGAAAGACGCCGAGTATTTTCGGGCGGTGCGGGACATCCCGCTCAAGCACGCGAAGCTGTGCGCCTTCGGCATGACCCGCCGCAAGAACTCCGACCCGGCCACCGACACCTGCATTTCCGCCCTGCTGGAGGCCGGCACGCCGGTCGTCACCATCGTCGGCAAGACGTGGGACTTCCACGTGACGAACGTGATCGGCACCACGCCGGACGAGAACCTGCGGATGATCGCCGACAGCGTGGCGTACTGCAAAGCCGCCGGCCGCGAGGTGATGTACGACGCCGAACACTTCTTCGACGGCTACCGGGCGAACCCGGAGTACGCGTTGAAGACACTCAGAGCCGCGGAGGGGGCCGGGGCCAGTTGCGTGATTTTGTGCGACACGAACGGCGGGACGATGCCCGAGCGGGTGGCCGAACTGGTGACCGAGGTGCGGAAACAGTTGCGGTGCGACGTGGGCATTCACTGCCACAACGACTGCGACCTGGCGGTGGCGAACACACTGGCGGCGGTGCGGGCCGGGGCTTCGCAAGTGCAGGGCACCATGAACGGCATCGGCGAGCGGTGCGGGAACGTGGACCTGGTGAGCGTGATCGCCAACCTGGCCATCAAGTACCGATACGACGTGCTGCGGCCCGACAGCCTGGTGCGGCTGACCGAGGCCAGCCGGTACGTGTACGAGCTGGCCAACATGAACTTCCGGCCGGGTCAGCCGTTCGTCGGGCAGAGCGCGTTCGCCCACAAGGGGGGGATGCACACGCACGCGGTGGCCAAAGACCCGAGCACCTACGAGCACATCAACCCCGAGGCGGTGGGCAACGAGCGTCGGATTCTGGTGAGCGAGCTGAGCGGGCAGAGCACCATCGTGACGAAGACGGCGAAGTACGCCCTGGCCAACGACAAGGCGGTGATGGCGAAGATCCTTCAACAGGTGCAAGACCTGGAATACGCCGGGTACGAGTTCGAGGCGGCGGAGGCGTCGTTCGACCTGCTGGTGCGGAAGGCGACCGACCAGTACAAGCCGTGGTTCGAGTTGCACACCTACCGGGCGAAGACGGAACACCTGGTGAACACGCTGATGACCGAGGCGACGGTCAAGCTGAGTGTGAAAGGCGTGGTCGAGCACACGGTGAGTGAGGGGGACGGGCCGGTGAACGCCCTGGACGCGGCGGTGCGGAAGGCGCTGCTGCCGCACTACCCGCGGCTGGCCGAGATGCAACTCGCCGACTACAAGGTGCGGGTGGTGAACGCCCGCGCGGGCACGGCCGGCCGGGTGCGGGTGGTGATCGAGAGCCGCGACCACGCCGGGGCGGTGTGGGGCACCGTGGGCGTGAGCGAGAACATCATCGAGGCGAGCTGGCTCGCGCTCGTGGATGCGATCGAGTACAAGCTGTTCAAAGACGCGGAGTGAACAAACTCGCTACCGAACTGGAACGCGGATGACGCGGAGGGACGCAGAGAGACGCGGATCAGAACTGAAAGAAATTCTGTCTTCATCCGCGTTGATTCGCCTTTTTCCCGCGTCATCCGCGTGCCGATTTATTGAGAGGTGTGTGATGCCCGCCGAACTGCCCAAAGCCTACGAACCCAAAGACGCCCAGCAGAAGTGGCTCGCCTTCTGGGACGCGAAGGGGTACTTCCACGCCGACCCGGCGAAGCCGGGCGAGGCGTACACCATCGTCATCCCCCCGCCGAACGTGACGGGTGCCCTGCACATGGGGCACGCGCTCAACAACACGTTGCAGGATGTGTTGATTCGTTGGCGGCGGATGCAGGGCCGCAACGCCCTGTGGATGCCCGGCACCGACCACGCGGGCATCGCCACGCAGGCGGTGGTGGAACGGCTCCTCACGTCGGAAGACAAGAACTTCAAGCGCCGCGAGTACGGCCGTGAAAAGCTGGTGGCCAAGATCTGGGAGTGGAAGGACAAGTACGAGGCCCGCATCCTCGGTCAGTTAAAGCAGATCGGGGCCTCCTGCGACTGGGCACGCACACGGTTCACGCTGGACGAAACCTGTGCCCGGGCCGTGCGCGAGACCTTCTTCCGCATGTTCCGCGACGGGTACATCTACCGCGGCAAGCGGCTGGTGAACTGGGACACGCAACTGCAAACTTCGGTGGCGGACGACGAGACGTACACCGAGACCACGAAGGGCAGGTTCTGGACGTTCAAGTATCAGGTGCTCGGCGAACACGATTTACACATTCAGTTCAGCACCACCCGCCCGGAAACGATGCTGGGTGATACTGCACTGTGTGTACACCCCGATGATGAACGTTACAAGAGCCTCGTGGGGCAGTACGCCCTTCAGCCGCACACCGACCGGCAAATTCCCATCATCGCGGATGGCCTGCTCGCCGACCCGGAACTCGGTACGGGGTGTGTGAAGGTGACGCCGGCCCACGACCCGAACGACTACGCCTGCTATCTGCGGCATGTGGAAATCAACATCATCAACATGATGAACCCGGACGGCACCATTGCCGCCGGGTTCGGCGAGTACAGCGGGCTGACCCGCGACAAGGCCCGCGAGGCGGTGGTGGCCAAGATGGAAGAGCTGGGTCTCTTCGTGGACAAGCAGGACCGTGACATCCCCTTGCCGTACAGCGACCGCAGCAAGACGCCCATCGAGCCGTTCCTCTCGGACCAGTGGTTCGTGAAGATGGCGGATTTCGACACCCAGAGCGGGGGGCGTCAGCCCC
>JANNQE010000730.1:0-6807 GCA_031441625.1 Planctomycetia bacterium | reverse complement strand
GCGTGCCGACCATGGTGCCGTACTGCGTGAACAGGGTCCGCTCGGTCAGCTTCTGCTCGGTCGCCTTGGCCACGCCGAAGTCGATCACCTTGGGCACCGGCTTGCCGTCGTAGAGCGTGACCATGACGTTGGACGGCTTGATGTCGCGGTGGATGATCCCCTTCTGGTGCGCGTGCTGGATCGCCTGGCACACCGGCACGAACAGCTCCAACCGCTGTCGCGGCGTCAGGTGGTTGTCGTCGCAGTACTTCGTGATCGGGATGCCGTGGACCAGTTCCATGACGAAGTAGGGCCGGCCGCTCTCAGTGGTGCCACCGTCGAAGACGCGGGCGATGTTGACGTGGTCCATCATCGCCAGGGCTTGTCGCTCGGCCTCGAAGCGGGCGACGACCTGCCGGCTGTCCATGCCGGCCTTGATGACTTTGAGGGCGACCTTGCGCTTGACCGGCTCCGTCTGCTCGGCCATGAAGACCGTGCCCATGCCGCCTTCGCCAATCTGTTGCAGCAGCTTGTATGGGCCGATCATCGCCCCGACCTCCGGAGGCGGTCCGGCGTCCGGCGAGCGGGTCGCGGGGGTGAAGGCCGCAGTTTCGGGACCTGGAACAAACGGCGCGACGGCCGGCTGCTCCAGGAAGCTCTGCTCCTCGTCGTATGCCCGCAGCAGCGCGTCCACGCGGGCGCGGAGGTCGGCGTCCGACCCGCACGCCTGGTCCAGGTACAGCCGACGGATGTCCGGCCGGTCGATCTGCCGGGCCACCTGGAACACCGCTTCTTCGCCGAATCCCGCCATGACGCACCCCGTTGCGGAAGCCCGCGCCCCCGGTAACTACCAGTGCGAGAACGGGCGGAGGATTACCCAACCCGAATCCGGATTTTCTGGAATTCGATCAGGAGGACGGGTCGGGCGCCTGGCCGTCGAGGGCGACGCGGAGCCAGGACTTGGCGTACGCCCAGTCGTTGTCGGCGGTGGAAGTGGAGATGCCGAGGGCGCGGGCGGCCTGCTCGATGGTCAGCCCGGCGAAGTATCGGAGTTGGACCAGTTCGGCCTTCCGCGGGTCGCTCACGGCGAGGCGGTTCAGGGCCTCGTCCAGGGCGATCAGGTCGAGGTCCGGCCCCTCGCCGGCGGGTTCGACGTCGGCCAGGTCCACCCGCCGGTGCCCGCCACCGTGCTTCTCGGTCTGCTTGCGGCGGGCGTTATCGACGAGGATGCGGCGCATGGCCTCGGCCGCGGCGGCGAAGAAGTGCCCGCGCCCGTTCCACGGTCGATCGGCGTCATTCCCAACGAGCCGGAGGTACGCCTCGTGGACCAGAGCCGTCGGTTGGAGAGTGTGATCCGGTGACTCGGGCACCATACGCGCCGCCGCGAGCTTCCGCAGCTCGTCGTACACGAGCGGGAGCAGATCGGCGGCGGCCTTCGGATCCCCGGACGCGGCGGCATCGAGGAGGAGGGTGACCTCGGACATTCAGCCAAGTGTACCAGATGCGGGTGCGGGCGGCAGCGGAACGGGAATACGCCCGCGGAACTTCCGGTAGACCTTCACCGGCCTCACCGGGTTTCAATTGCCCACAATTCCCGAAGCTACTACTCCAGCGACAGTTATGGCTCGAATCCTATACCAGTGATTCCAAGGGTCTGAGTGACGATCGGCCGTGTTTTCCAGTGGATCCCGCCTCCTTGGCTCCGCCCAGCCGGACTTGTGGGTAATTGAAAGCCTCACCGGACGCTTACGACGCAGTGGAAGGACGCCGCCCTCGACCGGGCGACGGCGGCCGTGCAAGCCGTCACCCTCACCGCCCGCATGCTCACGGCCGTGCTGCCGCTCAAGCGGATCGCCCTGGTGACGCTCGGCGTCGGCCTGGCCGTCGGGCTGACCGCCCTGCTCGTCGACCGCTTCTGCCCCCCGGCCCTGGCCGCGGCGGTGAGCGGGGTGGGGGCGGCCGTCACCGCCGCTGTCGCTCAGCTGACCGGCGGCCTGCGGAAGGGCGGGTGGCTCGCCGCCCGTTGAAGACAGATGGTGAAGGGGGATCAGAAACGTCCGGCCGGTCGCGCACTCCGTTCCGGGGTGCGTCAGCCCGTGCGGACGAGGACACGATCCCCTTCGCCTTTCACACCCCCTCCCCGAGACGCGCTCATGGCGAAGACCGTCCTGCTCGACGAGTGGCATATCACGTTCCGCATCCCGTCGGACTTGCCCAACGCTGACGTTCGGGCCGTCCGCCGAGCGCTGACCGGCCAGGCGTTCACCAATGCCGTCCGCCGGGCGGTCGTGGCCGTGGTGCGGGCGCGGCCGGTGTTGACGTCGGTGCGGGTGGCCGTCGGCCGCTGAACCGTCTCACCCCCGCCCCGCCGGGTGGCGGGGAGGTAGTGGGTGTTATCGTTTGGCGTGGGTGAGGGGGTTGCGGGTGCTTTTCTTTACGTGTCGGGCGACTGGTCGGGGGGTGAGGGAGAAGTCGGCCGACGGGGGAGCAGTAGGTCCCGTGGTGTGAAAAGCAGCGCCAGGGCGGTTGGGGTTACCCGGGCGGACGGGTCGGTAGTGGTCGAGGTGACTGAACGGACCGAGTGCGACTAAAATGGCTTCTCCGTTCTCATCGTCGAGCAACACAAGTTGCGGTTGAAACCACCCTCGACCCGGTGGAGCAGATCCGCATCTGAGCCGGGTCGAACAAACCGGCATCAGAGACCACCACCACCACTCTTGCCCGCAAGACGCTCCTGCTAGTCGAGTCACCGCCGGCGGTTGGGGTGCCCGGTCGAGGGGAAAGAGCTGCCGGGGGTAGCCGGCCACGACTCTTCCAGAATGAGGCCCGAGAGCACCGCGGCCGCCCGCCACGCCTCGCCGAGCGTGCGCACATATTCGACGTTCGCCTCGGCGAGCGCCCGCTGCGCCTGGAGCACCTGGAGGGACTCGAACTGCCCGCCCTTGTAGGCGGTGAGCGAGATGTCGTACGCCTCCTTGGCGAGCGGCAGCACTTTCGTCCGGTACTGATTCGCCCTCTCCCGGGCGGCGGCGTAGTCCCGAAGGGCGGCGGCGAGACGGTCGGCGAGGCCGGCCTGCACCCGGCTCACCTCCTGGACCGCCTCGCCGAGCTGCGCTTTGGCCGCGTAGATGTTCCCCTGGTTTCGGTTCCAGAGGGGCACCGGCACGCTCACCCCGAGCGTCCAGTCGTCCGACTTGTTCTGGTTCTGCCGCACGTAGCCGGCCCCGACCGTCAGGTTCGGGATGGGCTCCACCTCGGCACGCTTGACCAGTAGCCGAGCCCGCTCGACCCCGGCCCTCGCCACCTGCACCTCGGGGTGGGACTCGGTGACAAACTGCCGCGCCACTTGTGGGTCGTAGGTCGGCAGTTCCCCTTCGAGTGTGCCCGCGACCGCGGTGACGGGGAAGTTGGGCGTGCCGGCGACGGCGGCCAGCCGCTGGTACGTCCCCGGCAACTCCCGCGTGGCGGCGTCGCGGTCGGCCTGCACCCGCGCCGCCTCCGCCTGCAACTGCACGAGGCTGAGCCGTGCAGCCTGCTTGGCTTCGACCAGGGTATTCGTCTGCTCGACCGCCTTGTCAATCAGGTCGAGTACGCCGGTGAGCATCTCCACCCGCCGCTGGAGCGCGAGCGCGTCGAAGTACGCCTGGCGAACAGAGGCGAGGAGCGCGTACCGCTGCCCGGCGAGGGTGAGTGCCGCCTGGTCCGTCTCGCGGTCGGCCGCTGCTCGGCTGAGCGTGAGCTTCCCACCGGTGACGATCTCCTGGCTCGCGTGGGGCGCGGTCCAGATGCCGCCCGGCCCCTGCACGTCCCCCAGTTCGTCACCCGTCACCGAGAGAACCGGGTTGGGGTAGAGGCCCGCTTGGATCGCCCGGCCTCGTGCGGTCTCGACCGAGAATGCGGCCTGGGCTAGCCGAGGGTGGCTGGCGAGCGCGAGTCGCGTGAGCGCGTCCAAGGTGAGCGGTTCGGCCGATTTCGGTTTTGGTGGGATGGCCTCCGTCGCCGCCGCCGGGATGATCCCACCGAGCGGCATGGTCCGCTTGGCGGCGGAGGTAGTCAGGGTTACTGGGGGCGGAGGGAGTGCGGGCGGAGGCGCGGACACGCAGCCGGACGCGATCATGACGAGCAGTGCGAAGAGCAGCCGTTGGGTGCGCGAACTCGTCATGGGAAGCCCTGGAACTTCGCCGGCCGTCGCCGCCACGACTTCCCGCTGTGGTCGACCGGTATTGGTACTCTTACTCCTCCATCGGCATGCGCGGCGCATCCGCTTCAACCGAACCGCACCTCCGGTTCATACACCGTTCCCCGCGAACGCGCCTCATCCCATGAGCCGAACAGGCCCTCGTCGCGGGTAGGTCGAAAACCGCTGGCCACGGTCCACGCACGGCCGCCGACAGGTCAGTCATGCCGGCTTGACAACCAGCGTCCCCCGCACCATGTTCATCGAGCAGTGGAAGGTGAACTCGCCGGCTTTCTCTGGGGTGAACTCGACCGCCACCCGCTTCCCCTCCGGCAGGGTGCGGGCGATGCCGAAGTCACCCAAGACGACCTGCTCGGTGCAGGGGTTCGACTCCTGTCGGTGGAACGTCAGGCGAACGGGTCGGCCTTGCGTCACCTCGATCCGGTCGGGCGTGTACCCGCCTCGAACGACCACCTCGACCTCCTGCGTCCCATGCTCGGTTTGACGCGCCGTGGTCGCCCCGCGGGGGCCGAAGAAGAACCACAGGATGAACCCGATCACACCCGCCCCGCCCGCCGTCACAGCGATTTGAGCCATGTCCATGTTACCCTCCCCGCTTGAGATCGAACCGGCCGAGTCGGAGCGCGTTCGCCACCACGCTCACCGACGAGAGCGCCATCGCGGCCGACGCGAGGATCGGGCTGAGAAGCCAACCGGTGAGGGGGTAGAGAAGGCCCGCCGCCACCGGGATGCCCACCACGTTGTAGACGAAGGCGAAGAACAGGTTCTGACGGATCGTCCGCATGGTCGCGCGGGAGAGTTCCACGGCGGAGGCCACTCCCGACAAGTTCCCTTTCACGAGCGTGATGTCGGCCGCCTCAATCGCCACATCCGTGCCGGTTCCCATCGCCACACCCAAGTCGGCCGCGGCGAGTGCCGGCGCGTCGTTGATCCCGTCGCCCACCATCGCCACCACCTTGCCAGCAGCCTGGAGCTTCCGCACCTCCGCCACCTTCCCCTCGGGCAGCACGTCCGCCACGACGCGGTCGATGCCGACCTCGCGGGCGACGGCCTCGGCCGTGCCCCGGTTGTCGCCGGTGAGAAGCACCACTTCGAGTCCCATGGAACGCAGCCGCTCAACCGCCGCCTTCGAGGTCGGTTTCACAGGGTCGGACACCGCGATCAGGCCCGCATACTTGCCGTCCACGGCGACGAGCAGCGTGGTTCTCCCGGCGGAAGCGGCCCGTTCCGCCGTCGCGGTGTCGAACGCCACCTGACGGGAGGTGAGCAATCGGGGGTTCCCGACCAGCACGGTACGCCCTTCGACCTTCGCCGAAAGCCCGTGGCCGGCGATGGCCTCAAAGGTCTCGGGTTGGGGGATCGAGAGACCACGGGCTTGTGCGGCCACGATCACGGCACGGGCGAGCGGGTGTTCGGACCCTTGCTCCGCCGCCGCCGCGAGTCGCAACAATTCGTGTTCGCTGAACCCGACCGGCGTCACCTCGGTGACGGCCGGTTTGCCCTCCGTCACCGTGCCGGTCTTGTCGAGAACGATGGTGGTGAGTCGGCCGGCGGCTTCGAGTGGCTCGCCGCCTTTGATCAGAATCCCGGCCTGCGCCCCCCGCCCGGTTCCGACCATGACCGCCGTCGGGGTGGCGAGGCCGAGCGCACACGGACAGGCGATGATCAGGACCGACACGAAGGTGAGGAGGGCGAACGTGAGCCGCGAATCGGGCGGGGCGAGGTCGAACCAGACGACGAAGGTGAGGACCGCGAGGCACAGGACGGCCGGCACGAAGTACCCGGCCACGGCGTCCGCGAGCTTCTGAATGGGGGCCTTCGACCCTTGCGCCTCTTGCACCATCCGGACGATCTGTCGGAGGACGGTGTCGGCCCCCACTTTGGTGGCGGTCATGCGGAACGACCCGGTCGTGTTGACCGTGGCTCCGATGACCGAATCGCCCGCCGACTTGGAGACCGGCAGCGGCTCGCCTGTGAGCATGCTCTCGTCCACCGCCGAGGAGCCGTCGAGTACTGTGCCATCGACCGGAACCTTCTCTCCCGGCCGCACCCGGATCACGTCACCGACCGCGACTTCGCCGATCGGCACATCCGTCTCAACACCGCCCCGCTCCACCCTTGCCGTCTTCGGTGCCAGACCGATGAGCGCTCGGATCGCCCCGCCGGTGCGGCTTCGTGCCCGTGCTTCGAGCAGTCGGCCGAGTAGAATCAGGACCACGATCACTGCGGCGACTTCGAAATAGACGCCGGCGGTCGCAGCCGAACTATGCCCCGCGTGTTCAGTGGCCCCACCGACCGAGACCCATTCGGGAACGATTGTTGCGACCACGCTGTAGGCGTACGCGGAGAAGGTGCCGATTGCGACGAGCGTGTTCATGTCCGCCGCCCGGTGCCGGGCCGCGGCCCACGCCCCGGTGAAGAACTCCCACCCGGCCCAGAACAAGACGGGGGCGGTCAGGGCGAGTTCGACCCACGCCCGGCCTGGGAAGTCCAGGGACTCCGCGAGGGACGGGATCAGGTGCCCGGCCATCGCCAGGACGGCCACCGGAACTGTAAGTACGGCGGCAACGACGAACCGGAATCGGGTCCGGCGAAAGTCCGCGTCCCTTGCTTCCTGCTCGGCGTCCGAC
>JANNQE010000729.1:0-4375 GCA_031441625.1 Planctomycetia bacterium | reverse complement strand
ACGCGCTCCCCTCCGGGTCGCGGCTACAAATCCGCCAGCGACCGCACACGGCGCGCGACGTGTTCGTGCGTCCCCTTCTCATCGAGCAGGACGGCCCGAAACCCCGCGGCGGTCGCCCCTTCAAAGTCGTTCTCCACGTCGTCGCCCACGAACAGGATGTCGGCCGGCTCGCACCCGGCCACTTGAACCACGGCATTGAAGAACGCGCCGCCCGGTTTACGAGTGCCGACGAGCGAGCTGATGACCAGCCGTTCTGCGAGTGGTTGCAGCGCGGGTGTGCCGTTGACCACGCTCACCAACCGCGAGTCGTAGTTCGACCCCATGCCGACGCGGACACCCTGAGAAACGAACCGCGCGATGCACTCGGCGGCAGCGGGTGGTACGGTCCAGGCACTCGGCTTGGCGAAGTGGTGATACAGTTCGTCGAACAACTCGTCGGTCGCCCCGTCGATGGCGGCGAACACGATGTTCCGCCACCGCTCCCGCTCGCGGGCTTCGCTCGTCACCCAACTCCGTTCGCGGTCGCGGACTTCTTCGGCGCGAAATTGTGCCCACAACCGCGGGCCGATGACCGCGGGGTCGGCGGGCAAGCCGTGGCGGCGGGCGGCGTTCGCGTACACCTCCGCCGCAGGTACGGCGGGGAAAATGACCGTGCCGACGGCATCGAAGAAGACGGCGGGCATGTTCGGCTCTGTGGAGTCGGGCTTCTCGCCGCACGTGGCGGGTGGTCTTTCAACCAGTGCCTCGGTCGCCCCACTACACTAACGGCCATGTCCTCCCCCCGCATCCACAACACGCCGCCGGAAGCGTTCGGCCGCCGCGTCCGCGACGAGGTGACGATCGCCGGCCGCGCCTTTCACTTCGACCGCCCGGCCGGTCTCGACCACCTGTTCGACCACCCGGCCGTACGGTCGGCTTACGCCTCGGACGAGTACATTCCGTATTGGGCCGACCTGTGGCCGGCGGCAATCATGCTGGGCGAAGTGGTGGCCGCCGAGCCGTGGGGCGACAACCTCGAAGCCCTCGAATTCGGCTGCGGGCTGGGCATCAGCGGGATGGTCGCCCTCAGCCGCGGGTTGCACGTGACGTTCTCGGATGTGGACGAAGCGGCGGTGCAACTGGCCGCGGCGAACGCCCGGCTGAACGGCTTCCGCCACTTCGAGACGGCCGCCATCGACCTGCGGGCCGCCCCCGAGCGGCAGTTCTCGGTACTGCTCGCCGCCGACGTGTGCTACGAGCTGCGGCTGACCGAAGCGGTGGCCAAATTCGTGAAGGCGTCGCTCGCCCCCGGCGGGCTGGCCCTGCTCACCGACACCGACCGCTACTCCGCCCGCCCGCTGCGGTGTCTGCTCGAACAGGACGGTTTCGACGTGGAGGTGACACCAATGAAGGCCGCCATCCCACAGGGCACCGTGCAGAAGGGGTTCCTGTACCGCATCACGCACCGGACGTGACCGCGGTGTTCGCCGCTCACCTCTCATCATTTGCTCACGCATTCCGAATTGGTTCGCCATAAAAATGAGAGCACTTCCCACCCCCCTCGGGTGTCATCCCCCGCTGGTCTCGTTCCCGCCATGACACGACTCCGCGCACTCGCACTGCTCGCCCTGTTCCCCCTCATCGGACTCGCACAAGAGCCGCCGAAGAAGGAAGAGCCGAAGAAAGAAGAGCCGAAGAAAGTGGAACTCAAGAAGGAGGAGCCGAAGAAGCTCGACCCGATTCCCGGCTACAAGTCGGTGGCCGAGTTGGCGAAGGCCGACCCGAAGCAGTTCAAGGACGAAGGGCCCGCGAAGGCGGTCACGCCGGGGTTTATCGGCGTGGACGTGGCCGACAAGGGCAAGCCGACCGTCGAGGACATCGCGCCGAAATCGCCGGCCGAAATCGGTGGGGTGAAGGCGGGCGACGTGATTACGAAGATCGGCAGCGACGAGGTGGGCACGGCGGCGGCGGCGAAGGAGCGGCTCCGCGGGCTGAACGCCGACGAGGCCGTCGCCCTCACCGTGCTCCGCGACGGCAAGGCGGTGGTGCTCAATCTGACCCCGAAGGCGACGAGCAAGCCGATCGCCCCGTCGGCCACGCCGACGCTGCCGACCACGCGGGCGCTGCTGGGCGTGCGGGTGGGCGACGCCGGCAAGGACGGCGGGCTGACCGTGGACACCCTCACCCCCGGCGGCGCGGCCGAGAAAGCGGGCATCAAAGAGAAAGACATCCTCCTCCAACTCGACGGCAAGAAGATCGAGCCGCCGAACAACCTGACCGACCTGTTGTCCGAAAAGAAGCCGGGCGATGCGGTGACGCTCAAGCTGACCCGCGACGGCAAGTCGCAAGAGGTGAAGGTGACGCTGACGGGCGACACCCAGGGCGGCGGCGGGCGGCCGGGCGGCGGCGGCGGCGGGTTCGGCGGGGCCGGCGGGTGGAACGACGGCCTGCCGAGCGCGTGGAAGCGGAAGGACTACAAGCTGGCTATCATCGGCATCGAGTACCCCGACCAGAAGCACAACGAGAAGATCGCCGACAAGGACTGGGAGGAGTCGCTGTTCAGCGGCGGCAAGTACACGGCCAAGAGCGCCACCGGCCAAACCGTGTACGGCAGCATGGCCGACTACTACAAGGAGATCTCCTACGGCGACTTGAAGGTGGAAGGCAAGTTCGCCGGGTGGGTGGAGGTGAGCAAGAAGCGGATGGAATACAGCACCGGCAGCGGCACCAGCACCCGCGAGAAGAGCAGCCTGCTGACCGAGGCGATGGACAAGCTGGTGGAGAAGGACAAGGACGCGCTGAAGGACTACGACGGCGTGTTCTTTCTGTACGCCGGCGGCAGCATCCCGAACGTCACCCGCGGCAGCCTGTACTGGCCGCACCGGGCGAGCGTGCGGCACAACAACAAGAGCTGGCCGTACTTCATCGTTCAGGAAGGCGGCGACAAGATGACTAACATCAGCGTGTTCTGCCACGAGTTCGGCCACATGCTCGGCCTGCCCGACCTGTACGCCCGCCCGGAAGTGCCCGGCATGGAAGGCGTCGGCGTCTGGTGCGCCATGAGCAACCAGCTCGGCAACGGCCGCCCGCAGCACTTCAGCGCGTGGAGCAAGACGCAACTCGGCTGGGTGAAGCCGACGATGATCGACCCGCGGGTGAAGCAAAAAATCGTGCTCTCGCCGATTGAAGACGACCCGACGCAGTGCGTGAAGATCCCCGTCCGCACCGACGGCAGCGAGTACCTGCTGTTGGAGAACCGCCGCAAGAAGGGGTTCGACAGCGAGCTGCCGGCCGAGGGGCTGCTCATCTGGCGGGGGCTGCCCGGCGACCGCACGCAGAAGGTGTACCTGGAAGAGAGCCACGGCATCGAGGGCCGCGGCGGGCCGGGTTCGTCGCCCACGTCGGTGCCCTACCCCAGCCCGTCGAACGACAGCTTCACCCCGTACACCATCCCGAGCAGCAAGGCGAAGAACGGCGGCGGCCTGGACGTGTTCATCACCAGCATCACCCGCCACCCGGACGGCCGCGTCACCTTCCACATCGGGTACGAGTACCAGTGAGCGACGACGTGCCACCGATCCCCCGCCCGCGGTTACGGGCGGGGGATGTCGCATGGGAGGTCCGCAAGACCTTGTTCGGCCTTTGCATCGCGGCCGGCTACGGGCTGGCAGCGTGCGGCCTGTTCAGCGGTTCGGCGGTCATCCCAAGGCGGTTCGGTGAATACTGCATGTACTGCGCGTGGGCCGGCGGGGTGTACGCCTTCGTGCTTGCCGCCCGACTCATCTGGCTCCCCGACGACCGTCTGAAACGAGCCTCCCGGAATCTGCTGACCCTGATTGGCGCGGTGTGCGGTGTCGTCTTCATCGCCTTGCCGGTTGCCTCGCTCATCGGCAACGTCATCCTCCGGCCACATGACTGACGACTCTTTCCAGGTGCCGCATGTCCGCTGACTCGTTCGACCTGTCTCGCTTCCTTAACGCACAAGTGGTGAACTACGCCGACGCGCTCGCCGAGGTCCGCGACGGGTGCAAGGTGTCGCACTGGATGTGGTACGTGTTCCCGCAGGTGGCCGGGCTGGGGCACAGTTCGATGGCCCAGAAGTTCGCCCTCACGGGTGTGGACGAAGCCGCCGCGTACCTGGCACACCCGGTCCTCGGCCCGCGGTTGTTGGAGTGTTGCGAGGCGGCGCTCGCCGTGAACGGCAAATCGGCGTTCGACATCTTCGGCACGCCGGACGATTTGAAACTGCGGTCGTGCGTGACGCTGTTCGCGGCTGTGTCGCCGGGCGGCGTGTTCAACGAAGTGCTGGACCGTTTCTTCGCCGGCGAACCCGACCACCGCACGCTGAAGCTGATCGGAAGGGTGAAGTAGGGTGGTGGGGGCGGGGGGCGGGGGG
>JANNQE010000728.1:0-9821 GCA_031441625.1 Planctomycetia bacterium | reverse complement strand
AACGAGACTTCTCGCTGAACGCGACAGCCTCAGGTGGGCGGTTTATCGGGTTCCGGCGTGGCCGGCTTCGGATTCCTTGCGTCGGCGAGTTGTTCCTCGGCGGTCCGGCGTTGGTGCCAGCGTTGCACGGCCAGGATGACGAACCGCACGATGGTCCGTCGCCGCCGCCACTTGTACCGCCCCTTCTCGAAGTGCCGCAGCCGGCGGTTGGTCCGCTCCACGTGGTTGTTCGTCCGCACCCGCTCGGCCGACGGGCGGTGCAGGGACGCCGCCATCTTGGCGAACTTCTCGGCCGTCAGCATGGCCAGAGCCTTCGCCAAGTCCGGGTCCGCCTGATACCCCACGTCGCGGACCACCGCCGCTCGCCGACAGGCGGCCTGATGCGGACTCTGCTCCGGATCGAACAACCGGTACACCTGGAGTACGAACGCCCGCAACCCGCGAAGGGCCGGCAGGGACTCGAACATCCGGCTGAGCCGCCGTCGTTGGCGGCCGTCCAAATTCTCGGAGCGGGTGGTGATCAAGTGCCGGTTCTTCCAGACGAAGTGCGCCTGTTCCTTCCGCGTCGGCCCGCGACCGGCGCGCCGCCGATTCTTCCGCGGTCGGCCGCGGCGGCGTTTGCGTCCGCCGGTGGCGGCGTGTCGGCGTCGGAGTCGGCGCAGGGCGTCGAAGACGTGGGTGTTGATGTCCTTCAGGACGTGGAACACGCACAACTGGTGACGGGCCTCGGGCCACAGTTCGGCCAGCACGGCGGGGTACAAATTCGACCCGTCGGTGACGACCACTTGGGGCGAGAAGCCGTGCGTCCGGAGGTTGCTCAGGAACCGCCGCATGTGGTCCTGGTCGTTGGCCGACACCAGGGCGAAGGCGACGGGGAAGTCGCCGAGCGGATCGGTGGCCAGCAGCAGGACGCGATGACCGAGGTGCAGTTCGTCAACGCACAGGGTGCCGGAGAAGTTCCGGAGTGTCCACCGGCGGGAGGCGGGCAGATCGGTCTGGCGAACCTTCCAGTCGAGGCAGTCGGACAGGAACCCGGCGGACAGGTCGAGGAGGAAGTCACGTCGCATCGCTTGCCGTAGACGGTTCACGCTCAGGCCGTCGTCCAGGAGTCGATCGAGGACGGCGTCGCGGACGCGGTTGGTGTACTCGGCGCGGGGTTCGATGCCGTCCACCTGGGAGCGGAACGTCTTGCGACAGCCGCAGGCGGCGCGGTACTCTCCGACCGTCAACTCGACGAACAGGATGTGGCCGAAGGCGATGTCGCGGATGAGGCGGGTGTGGGTATCCTTGCGGCGACCGGGGGTGCCGCAGGTGGGGCACGGGAAGGTCGCCGGGGCGCAACTCCGTCGCACGACTCGAACGCAGGCGTCCATGCCGGTGTCCTTCGCGGGTGGGTGTGGGAATCCCCCAAGAAGGCACCGGCTGGCTTTTTGAGCAAGGTCAACCCGCCCCGGCGGTTACAGCCTGTCGCGTCCAGCGAGAAGTCTCAGATTAACGGTCAACCGGTCGCGGTGACCGGAGCGCGCAAGCCACCTCGACTTGCCTGCGAGTGTCGAGGTGACCGGAGCAGATTGGTGGAAGAGCGATAGCCGTAGCCGTGGAAGCGGGGCGGACCGACACGCGAGCGCAGGTAACGCGGAGGGTTACGGGTGCCGGCCTTGAAAGACCTGGCGGTATCGATGCGCCGCGGGTCCCATTCTCACGACCCCTTGGCTGTTGCCTCCACGCGGCAAATTACTCCGAGCCGCGCAGTAGCTGTTTTCTCGTGTACTCGGCGGGGACGGACGTGACCGGCTCTTCCAGTTTGGCGTCTTCCCGACGGCGGCCCACGAGGCGGACGTAACCGAGGGTCTGGCCGCGATCAGCCTCCAAAGCCTGGATCTCCGCCACGTTGTCGGGTGCGATCGCTTCGTGCCAGTCTCGCCACAGCTTCCAGCCGTCGGGCATGGTGTCGGCCACCTGGATGTCCACGATCCCGGTCCGCTCCCAGTGCCGCCGCCACCAGGCGGCCGAGTGGAGACACCACATTTCGGGTGTCCACCAGCCGCGGAGAGCCTCGGGGACTGGCCCCTCGATCTCGTGGACCAGCCCGGACGCGGCGATCCCCATCAGGCCGCCCGGCTTCACGAACCGGGCCACAGAGTTCAGCAACAGGTCGTCCGTGCCGTAATACATGAACGAGTCGATGCTGACGACGGCGTCGAAGAACTCGGCGGCGAACGGCAACGACCGGGCGTCGGCGTGGATCGGGAAGACGCCATCCTCGACTCCAGCATCCCGAATGCGTTGGAGTCGTTCGGACGAGCTGAACCACAGGTCGGTGGCCCACACCTGGACGCCGAACTCCCGGCGGAGGAAGATCGACGACGCCCCTCGCCCGCAGCCGAGGTCCAGCACCCGCATGCCCGGCCGCAGGTCCAGCGCCTCGGTGAGCCACTCGGTCAGCCACAGCGAGTTGGCCCCGCCACTGGCGCTGGCGTGAACCCACTCGGGGTGATACGCAGAGGCGCGGGGGAACCGCGGGGACACGAATCGCTCGTCCATCGTTCTACCCTCGTCCGGAAGCCGAACAGCCCGCTCACCGGTCCGGCCGGGATCGCCCCCAGCCTACCCCGGATGCCGGTGAGCGACCACCACCGAGTCATACCGGATCGCGTTGATTCGTCGCTATCTGTAGCCGGCCTCGCAGAGGCCGGGCCGAGGTCACAGTCCCCGGCTACAGTCAGCAATCCACCCGATTTGGCATCTCACGGCCGGGTCCGGGGCGGCGGCCGGACCGGCCAGTTCTGTCTCGGCCCTGACCTGCTCCCGGCACACCGCCGCGGGCAGGCGGGCCGCTATCGTAACGGGTACGCGCTGTAGGAATACTTCCCGAGCGGGTACAGCGACGTCAGTGCGCGGCGGATGCTCAGGCTCTCCGGCTCGCCGAGCAGTTGGCTTTTGAGCACCAGTTGAGCCACGTCGTCGGCCGCTTTGTAAGCGTCGTCCTTCGCCGATCCGGGCACGCCGTTCGTCACCCGCCGGCCGGTCAGCTTGCGGTGGAAGATGGCCTGGGCCAGGTGCGCGACCGCCTCGTCCAGCAGGATGTCCCGGTCCCGCCCCTTCAGGTGGCTGACGGCGTGGACGGCCTCGTGAACGATGTTCGACTTCTGGTGCGCGGTCAGCATGTCGGCGTGGCGGAGACGGAACATCGGCGGCGACGCCGTGAACGCGTACTCGGCCTCCGAGCCGGGGTCCATGCCGGCCGGGTTCACCGAGATGCCGATCTTGCCGTCGAGGATGGCGGTGCCCACCTTGTGGAAGAAGGTCGGGTGGATGAACACGTCGTCGAGGACGAAATTCAGGTAGTGCAGGTACGGGCTGCCGAGGACGCTCATGACCGACTGCACCGCCCGCCGGCCGACGTCGTTCGTCACCACCTTCGGAATGTAGATGGTGCCGCTCAGCGCCCCGACGAACCGGTAGTTGTTGCCGTCGGCCGTCTTGTTGACGCACTTCAGCCGCTCCTCCAGGTACCAGTTCACCGCCGCGCACTTGTTCTGCAAGCTCGTCTCGTACGCGACCGTGGGGAAGTTGAACAGGATCAGGTCGGCCCACACGTCGGGCAGCTTGTGGTGGGCGGCGACGGACGCCCAGTTCCACTCCGGGGACGACCCGGAGACGGTGAACGGGTCGCTGTTCGGGGGGACGTAGCCCGCCGCGAGTTCGCGGACCGGCCTCTTCTTGACGACCATGTGTAAGCTCCTGCAGCAGGCCGCCAAGGGGAGACCCTCGGGGCCGGTGTGTCGGGTGAATACTCGTGCCAGATTTCGGGAATCGAGTCCGCTGCTGACTTCGCGCCGATCAACCCCCGCCACTGCTGAGTTTCTTGATGCGGATGTAGCCGTGAGTGCCTTCGCGAGCGCTGTCGGAGTTCTCGGCCGTGATGATCCGACCATCGACCCACACGTCGTCGGCGACCCGGTCGAACGTGACGGCGGTATCCGTCTTTTTGGTGACGGTGAACTCCTTGAACGTCGCATTCCTGGCCTCCGCTGCTGGGGTGCCTAGGCTCCAACTGTCGATCTCGATCACTTCCCGGTGCCCACCGCCGCTCCGCGCGCCGTCGATGCCGTCCAAATTCAGAAAGATGTAGTCCGACGCCGGGGCCGGCGCGCTCCGGGTGTCGCCGTACTCGTGGTAGAAGAAGTCTTGGTTTCCGACGACCGGGGCCGGTGCGCCTCGGTTGAACTCGATCTTGGCGTAGTTGAGCGCGAACGAGTCCGTCGGCACCGAATCCGCGGCCGCGTGACGCACACTGACCTGGTACGGGAACTCGTTCGCGGACGCCGACGTACCTCCGAGGACGGCCGGAACCTCGCGGATCTCCAGCGATTCCAGCCCCAACCGGGGTTTGCTCGCCGCGGGCTTTTGCTCAGACCGACCGAACAGACGGGACCACACGGACATGACTTTTCCCTCTGGTTGATTCCGGCCGAAAGGGCCGGTCTGCCAGAGACTCGTCAACGGAAAGCGGGGTGAGACATGAAGTGGGAGATTTTTTCAGACGGGGATTTCGAGCAGCACCCGGAAGCCGGTGGCGAGCGACGCCTGTGGCTCCCACCACCGCCGGCCGCAGCGGTGGGTGTCGGGCGTCTCGTTGTGCCGCCCGCCCCGCACCGGCATCACCGCCGCACCCGACTCGGTCGGGCGGCGCGGGTCGTCGGCCCACGGGTCGTCAAGCTTGCACCGCTCGGACACGTTGCCATGCGTGTCGAGCAGCCCGAACCCGTTCGCCTTCCGCGTGCCGACTGCCGCCGGCACGTCCACCCCGATCACGGCGAACTCCCCCAACTTGGTCGGGTCGTCGCCGTGACCCCAGGTGCCGTACCGCCCGCCGCGGCAGGCGTACTCCCACTCCGACTCGGCCGGCAACCGGCACCCCCAACCCGTCTCCCCGCTCAGCCACTTGCAGAACGCCGTCGAGTCGGAATACGCGGTGTTGATGACCGGGTGGTCCGCCGCCGGGGTGTACCGCCCGGCCGCCTTCCAGTTGAACCCGACCTCGCTCTTCCAGCGGTCTTCAGGGCCGAAGTAGCCGCACCCGGGGGTGCCGCTCTCGGCGAGAGTTGGCCGGCCGTCGCGGGCCACGAACACCGCGAACTGGGCGAACGTCACCTCCTTCTTCCCCAGGTAGAACGCCCGCCGGATGGTGACGGTCTGCTGCTTCTCCGCGAGGACGTGGGCGCGCTGCCAGTTGTTCAGGCCCGGGCGGGCGGCGAGAGGGTTTAGCACCTCGTCCGGGGTGCCCATTTGGAAGGTGCCGGGTGGGATCAGCACGAACTCGAACGCCACCCCGCCGACGGTGTCGGTCCGTTCGACCGGCACCCGCAGGTGCTCGGCCCACCGTCGCTGGTACTCCCGCGGGTTCTCGTACGGCATCGCGGCGATCGGCGGACCTTCGCCGCGCCCGGCTTCCGTGGTCGGCGTCGCGGGTGGCCCGCGGGTGATCCGCCAGAGGGCGTACCCCACCGCGGGGATGACGACGCCGGCCGCGGCACCGACGATCAGGTCCCGCCGAGTGAGCAGGCGGCGTGACCGAGGCGGTTCCAGCGTCTCGTCGAGGGCCGCGATCACGGCCGTCATGCCCGCCGGCCGGTCGTCGGGACGTTTGGCCAGCATGCGGGCGACGAGTGCGGAGAGCGGGGGCGGCACGTCCGGGCGGAGGGAATTCACCGCCGGGGCGGGCGTCTCGCGGTGGGCGTCGAGCCGTTCCCACAGGGTGCCGGTGTCGAACGGCGGGCGGCCGCACAACAGATAGAACAGCACGCACCCCAGGCTGTACACGTCCGACCGGGCATCGGCACGGTTGGAGTTCGCCGCCTGTTCGGGAGCCAGGTAATCGACCGTCCCTAGGAGTGTGCCCTCGGCGGTGAGGTCGGGTACGATTGACCGCACAACCTCTCGCGTCCGGGCCAGCCCCCAGTCGGCGACGCACACCCGCCCGGACCCGTCGAGCAGCAGGTTCGACGGCTTCACGTCGCGGTGAACCACCCCGCGGTCGTGCGCGTGCCCTAGCCCGAGCGCGGCGTCGCGGACGTGGCCAACGGCCTCGGGGACGGGCAGCGTGCCGACCGCCTTCACCAGCCGCCCGAGGTCACCACCTTCGAGGTAGCCGGTGACGAGGTAACTCACCCCCTGATCCTCGCGGGCGTCGAACGCCGCCACCACGTTCGGGTGCGACAGGTTGGCGGTGATCTCCACCTCGCGAGCGAACCGCCGGTGCAGCGCCTCCCGCTCGGGGGCGTCGTGGGGGATCGCCTTGAGCGCGACCAGCCGGTTCATCCGCCGGTGTCGGGCGAGGTACACCACCCCCATCCCGCCCGCCCCGATCGGCCGCACCAGTTCGTACTCGCCGAGCACCGGCGGGATCGGCCCCTCGCCCGTGGTCCGCAGCAGTGCCGCGAGCCGGGTGCGATCGAAGTGGGGAAACCGGGCCGCGTACTCGTCCGGGGTGGGCCGCTCCCCGCGGCGGCGGCGGTAGGCGATCTCGATGGGCAGCAGGTGATCCAGGATCGCCCCGACGTCCGTCGTCTCGCGGGCTACGAACGCTTCGATCCGCGGTTCCCCGCCGGCGCGGCACTCGGCCTCGAACTCGTCGCACAACCGGTTGATGCGGAGGAGGGTGTGGACCGTGGCCAGTGGCAGCGTGGAGTCAGGTGACATCGTCGGCCGCCTCGCTCCAGCACAATTCGATCAGTCGCAGCTTCCGCCCGACCGTCTCGCGGACGCACCCCAGTTCCGTTGCGATCTCGGACTGGTTCAGCCCGTTCATCCGCAGTTCGGCCACCCGCCGCAGGGTGGGGTCCCCGGTCTTGTCGAGCCGGGTGAGCAGGTCCACCAACTGGTCGGCGACCTGACACGCGAACTCCGGCGGCGGCTCCCGACTGATCAGGTGCTCGATGGCGCTAGCGTCCGCCGCCGCCCCGCCGCCCCGCTTCTGCCGAGTCTCCCTACGGATCAGGTCGGTACACTTGTTCGCGGTGATGGCCACGAGCAGCGGCCACAGGGCGGTGCGGTCGGTCAGTTGAGGGAAGCGGTCCCGCCCGGCGCCGGCCCAGAAGCTGGCGAAGGCGCTCAGCGCCACGTCTTCCGCGTCGGCCCCGCGGGGGACGGCAACGGCCAGCCGCTGCCGGGCGACGGCCACCAGTTTCTCGAAGTAGACGTGCCACAACCCCTCGGCCGCGCCGGGGTCGGCGGTACGGGCCATCCCGATCAGGCGGGTGATCGACTGCTCAGGATCGGTCGGGGGCATTTCTCGCTCCTCGCTCCCAGTCGCGACTGCCTTTGGCCTCGCCCTCCGTCTGAGCGCGGTGGGAGGTGCCATTCTACGGACTGTCCACTTCACGGTGGCGTCTGCTATTCCCAAGGGAACGTGCCTTGCGGGTGTCGGTCACAATGCCCGCTGCTTTGATCCCCGGACCAGTATCTCCTCGACCCCAAACGCACCCGACAACTTCGGGATCGTCGTGAATCGTTCACTACTGGTGTGGGCTTGAACCGCCTTTCCGCTTCGGCTTCCCATCCTGTCGCCTCTGAGTCTTCCGCCCAAGGTGGTATCTCGTCTTCGGCGGACCCACGCCGCGCTCGCCGGACTTCACGCCTTTCGCCAGGGCTTGCGAAGGTGTGACACTGGTCGCCCTCGACCGCCCGTTGGGCGTCCCTCAGCCGCTTCTCCAGCGCCTCCTTTGGGGATGGCCGGGATGAGGCAGTCGCACCCGTCGCCGCTCAGGTCGGTGCGCTAGGCTACGATCAGGACCTTGCGGACGGTGAACCAGTTCTCGGGCTTGAGGGACTGTATGATCGCCCGCTTCATCTTTCGGTTGCCAGCGTGAACAGTGACCGTGCCACCTCAGTCTTCCCGACCGAAGGAACCAGTGTGCCTCCGGCAACCTACTCCGGTCCGACACGCTGAGGGCGACTCACCTCTTGGCGTAGCGCGCTTCGGTCACCTCGCGCACTGTTACGCGGACTCAACGAACCGCCGGCGGCAGCACGGGCACACCCCGTCGAAGCCGCGGGCCAACGCGGTGAACGCGGCGGGCTGTGGGAGGGTCATGATCGCCCGGAATGCGAGAGGTGCCCGGTGGGCGTAGTGCCGGTAGGTGATGCCGCCGACCGAGTGCCCGAGGATCTCGACCGACGACTCGGGCACGTGGGCGTCGTAGTACGTCGCGCACGTCTTCCGTAGGTCCTTCAACTCCCACGGCTCCGCTCGACCGGTTTCGACGTTCGTCCGTGGCCCGATCCCGGCGAGTTCGCACAACTCCTGAAATCTCGCGTTCGGCCGCGCGCCGCCGCCGAGGAAGACCGGCTCGTCCGGCCTCAGGTCGGGCGGCATGACGCTCTTGATGTGGGTGTGGACGGCGCGGTTCATCGGGCGGTAAAACGCCTTGCCCGTCTTCACCCGGCGGTAGAACAGCCAGCCCCACCGGGACACTTCTTTCACCTCCCGGTCCGGCGACTGCCTCCCCCACGACACGTGCCGCCACAGGATCGGCTCGTGGGCTGGGATCGACGGCCAGACGGTGCCGGTGTCCAGGCCGTAGTTGAAGAGCACCACCAGCGCGGCCCGCCAGTACCGTCCCACCGGGCCAGGGGCATCCCACCCCCGCGGCCGCCGCATCCGGTGGGTGGCGAAGTACAGGGCGTTCAACTCGTCCTTGGTCAGGTAGTGCCGGCCGGCCACGTCCCGCTGCGGCCGGGGCTTCGGGAACCGGGGCGGGGCGTCGATCAGTTCCTGCTCCCACGCCCACGACAGGACGGCCCGTAGGTGCTCGCGGGCCTTGTTCACCGTCTGCCCGGGGTTCGTCCCGTGGTCTGCGACTGCCCGCTCGTACACCCAGTCGAGGAACCCGCGGACGTCCTTCCGCTGGAGTTCCTCGATCGGGACACCACCACCCCACTGTTCCCACTTGCGGACCGTCGAGTGGTACTCGTTGCGGGTTCCGCGGGCCAGCGACTTGGCCCGCAGGTAACTCTCCACCGCGGCGTTGAGGGTCGTCGACATGGGTCGGCTCCCGAGCCACCAGCCGTCGTCCGATGAACCATCCTATCAGCGGTGGCGTCGCGTTCGGCGTCGTGCGCCTCCACCTCCGGTCGAAGGCGTGAAGGGATGTCGACACACCGGCACGTTACCGCCCAGGTACGGGCGACCCAATGGCGGACCTCGAAACGCAACGGCACTAAGCAAGTGCTGTCTGACCGACGAGCGCTACGCAACTCGGCGTTCCCACACGTGTCGAGCCGACCGACGCTGGAAACGCCGAAAGCCAAATTGCCCGCGGCGTGTCGGACCGACGCTGGCAAGTGGCATCGCGTTGGAGGCGGATGTCGAGGTGATCGGCCTGCCGTGCACGACAGGCCGGTGCGTTGGTCGGTCACAACAAAGGCGTCGGCGGTCAGGCCCAGCAGTTGCGTTCCGGCCGGGAGCGGAGCGAGTTCGCCTCCGCGTCACCGACGAACTCGTTCTTCTTCGGGTCGAACTTGAGTGTGCGGCCGAGGATCCACGCCAGCGACGCCGCGAAACTGGTCAGGTGCGATTGCAGCATCACGTCCGGGTGGGTGATCGTAGGTTTGCGGGACCGCACGCAGTCGAAGAAGTTGCGGGCGTGAAACCGGGTGTCGTGGAAGCGTTCGAGCTTAGGAACGGCGCTTCAACAAGTGTCGCCCCATGCGGTCGGTTGTGGTAGCGTGGCCGAGGCGCGGCCGTCGGTTCGGCCCACGCGGACCACCGACTCGGAGGCCACGGATGGCGTTCCACTTCACCGCCCAGTACCCGC
>JANNQE010000727.1:0-3479 GCA_031441625.1 Planctomycetia bacterium | reverse complement strand
CGGTTCACCAGGATGGACGGTGTACCAAAAACAAACCCGCGACCGGAGGTCCGGTCGCGGGCGCGGAAGTCTGGGCGAAAGCGGGTGGTTACGCCTTCACTTCGTCGGTGGTGGTCTCGGTCGTCTCGGCCTTCTTGCCGGCCAGTTTGCGGCGGGCGATCAGGCCGGCGGCCCCGATCACCAGCAGCACCACCCCGGCGGGGGCGGGCACCGGCGTCGTCGGCACGATCTGGTCCTGGGCGGTGCCGCTCAGCAGGCCGGTCAGGGTGTACTTCTGGGCCGGGTCGGGGATGCTGCCGTCACCGATGATGTTCAGCCAGTTCTGGGCGAGTGGGATGGACGACGGGGAGCCCGGCCCGTTGGCGGTGAAGTTCCCGCTGCTCAGGTCGGTGTTGGTCGGGTCGTACAGGATTTCCCACAGGGCCAGTTGGAAGGCGGCCCCCTTCTCGGCGTCGGTGGCCACGTCGTAGAAGCGGTCGTACAGCTCCTGAATCTTGGCCACCTTGGTGGCGTTGCCGGCCACGTCGGGCAGGTCGGTGAAGGCGACCGGGGTGAAGGTGTAGTCGTTCCCCAGGGCCACTTCCTGGAAGAAGTCTGCGCAGAACGAGCGGAAGGACGGCCCCAGGCCGGTGCCGCTGGTGTCGCTCAGCACGACGAAGTTGAACGGGCCGACCGGGCTTTCGAACGCGCTGGTCGAACTGCCTCGCGTCGCCGACACGTTGATCTGTTGCGACGGGGCGGTGCCGATGAAGGTGGTCACCAGTTCCGCCTTGGCGGACGTGGCGGCGCACCCGGCGACGAGCACCGGCAGAATCAATTTCGAGAACCACTGACGTGCCATGTGGCTTCCTCCTGTTCACCCCGGCGGTCTCGGGGACGATGATGGGCGTGAGACCGGGTTCCTACGCAGGCATTGTGCCAACGTGGTTTTCTCGGGATACGGTATCAAGCAACTTGGGCGGTTTGTAGCGAGAAATCCGAGTTCTCGCGCTTTGGACTGAGGATTCAGCCCAGGTCATACGAATTTCCGACGCGCCCCGTAAACCCTCCCACACGGATGGTAATTATCACGTGTCAACGGACGGATACAAGTCGGCTCCGGTCCAAATCTCGCCTGCGGTACCCAAAGGCCAACCGGGGAACACGTTATGCCAATCTGCCCTCGTGGTGTTGTGTTCGGAGTTCGCCCGCCGCAGGCCGCCGGCCGGAACGACGAACGGCCCACCCGAGGGGGTAGGCCGTTCGCGTCACGTCCGATGCCGATTACGGCCGCAGGATGGTCTGCCGCTGGACGGTCACCGCTTGCACCGGCACCGTGCGGAACAGGCGGAAGGACGGCCCGCGCCCGACCACCGCCCCGCCGACCGCCGCCCCGATGCTCAGCAGGGTGCCGGCGAACAGCGCCCACGCGGTGGTGATGCCCACCTGCTTGGCCTTCTCCTGGTTGGCCGGGTCGTTCACTTCCGCCCGCACCTTGTTCGGTTCAACCGCCTGCTTCGCGTCATCGATCTTCTGCTGCGACACGCCGGCCTCGCGGGCCATCTGGTCCCAGCTCTTCGCCTGCACCTGCGGGTCGTTCTGGGCGACGAGCGCCGACCCCATCAGGGCCATGTACCCGGCGCGGATGCCGGTGCCCACCAGCCCCAGGCTGATGGCCGTCACCACCGCCCACGTGAGCACCCCGTAGATGACCGCCTCGCGGGGGTTCTCGCCGACCGACAACTGCGTCGTCACCCACCCGCCCAGGAACAGCGAGCCGGCCATCACGAGGACCGCCGCCACCACCGCGCCGATGGCGAGGGCGTCGCCGCGGAGGGACGTTTCCGTCAGGGACAGGCCGATGGCGGCGCACAGGAACGTGAGCACCAGGTAAGCGGCGAGGGTGACCATCACCCCGCCCAGAATGGCCGACCAGGAGACGCGGCTTTTGACTCCGGTCACGTCCTCGACGGCGGGGACGGAATGATCGACGGTGGTGGCAACCATGGGGTGAGACTCCGTGAAAGGGTTGGGAGGCACGACCGCGTTTGCGGCCGGCCCGTCCGGAGGTGCCTAACGCAATGCGCGTGCCGGCCGCGCCCGCGGCACGCCGATTGCCAAAAGCATTCCGCGGTGACACCCGTCACCCGGACCCACACACTCCCGGAGCTGCACCATGAGCCAGACCACGACGAAAGACCCCGAGAAGCTCGTCGATCTGCCGCCGCACGGCAGCCGCAACCCGGACCCGCTGACCGACACGCCCGGCTCGCACCCGATTGAAACCGGCATCGGCGCCATACTCGGCGGGGCGGTGAGCGGCTTCGCCGTCGGTGCCCTGTCCACCGGGCCGCTGGCACCCGTGGGGGCGGTGATCGGGGCCATTGCCGGCGGGGCGATTGCCGGCGGGCTGGCCGGCAAGGGGATCGGCGAACTGATCGACCCGACGACCGAAGACAACTGGATCCGCAACCTGATGAAGGGCAAGCCGGACCAGACGGCGGAGTGGGAGGGGGAGGCCCGTGAGGCGTACCGCTTCGGGTGGCACGCCGAGAGCCGGTACGTCGGCCGGACGTTCGCCCAGTCCGAGGCCAAGATGGAGGACGAGTGGCGGGCGGTCCACCCGGCGCGGCCGTGGGCGGGCAACCGGATGCACGTGCGGGACGGCTTCGAGAAGGGCCGCGAGGTGAACGGTACCGATTCGGGAATGAGCTGAGCGTCACCGCAGTCGAATCGCGCCGCCGTCGAAGTGGAGTGCCTGGTCCGCCAGGCCGTCCGCTTCGGCGGCGGCGTGCGTCACGTGCAGCACTGTGTGCGTTCCCCGCAACTCCCGCAACACGGCGACGACCTTCCCGCGGGTCAGCGCGTCCACCGCGTTCAGTGGTTCATCCAGGAGCAGCACCGGCGGGCGGAAGGCGAGTGCCCGACCCAGCGCCACCCGCTGCGCTTCGCCGCCGCTCAGGCCGATTGCCTTGCGGCGGAGCAGGTGAGTCAGCCCGAGTCGGTCGGCCAACTCGGCGACCCGTTCCGCCACTTCCGCCCGCGGCGTCTTTCGCACCGTCAACGCGAAGGCGAGGTTGTCCCACACCGTCAGGTGCGTGAACACGGCGGCGTCTTGCGGCACGTAACCCACGTGCCGCACCCCAGGGGGGAGTGCGGTCACGTCGCGGCCGTCCAACACGATCCGCCCGGCGGTCGGCGTGCGCAACCCGACGAGGCATTCGAGCAGCGTGGTTTTCCCGCACCCGGTCGGGCCGGTCAGCACGGCGAAGCTGCCTGTGGGAATGGTGAAGCTCACGTCGCGGAGCGCGAACTCGCCCTGTCGGATGCTCAGCCCCTCGACGGCAATCATGGCACACTCTGGAGGGTGGCCGACTCTCGCCGAGAGTCGGACGGGGGCCGACACCTGGGAAGCCGGCGTGGAGCGTGTGAAGCCTTTGGCCACCACCACGCCCGTCCCTCCGGCTGAACACCCCGTCCGACTCACGGCGAGAGTCGGC
>JANNQE010000726.1:0-10850 GCA_031441625.1 Planctomycetia bacterium | reverse complement strand
AATCGCTCAAGGCCCCGCCGGACGCCCCGCCCCCCCCGGCCCACGCGATGGCGAAGAAGTAACCACCACGACCGGTGGCCCGACCGCGTGGGTGGGCGCCAGAGCCTCTGGCGACCTCCCTCACGGCCGGGACTCCGCTTCGGCTTACTTCTCCTTCGGCGTCGTCTTCTCGCTGCCGTACTCGCCCCAGCTCTTGTGGTAGTTCCGCACGTCCTTCGCGCCCATTAGTTCCAGGGCGAAGGCCATCACCGCCGCCCGCCCGCCGCCCTGACAGTACGTCACGCACGGCTTGCTCAGGTCGATCTTCTGCCCCTCGAACAGCTTGGCCAGTTCGCCGGCCGGCTTGAACTTCTGCGTCTTGCCTTCGATCAGGTCGGACCAGTCGAGCACCTTCGCCCCCGGCACCTTCCCGCCGGCCACCTCGGTCGCGCTGCGGGCGTCCACCACGCACGCCGTGTCCTTCTTCTCCGCCAACTTCACCACCTCGGCCATCACCGCGAGGCGGGCTTCCGGCTTCCAGTCCACCGGCTCGGCCGGCTTCGCCTTCGTCGGCTCCGGGGAGGTCGGTTGCTTGGCGGCGAGGTACGCGTCCCACCCGCCGTTCAGCAATCGCACGTCGGGCACGCCGGCCAGCTTCAGCGCCCACCACCCGCGTGAGGCAACTTTGACGTCGTCGGAGTACACGACCACCGGCGTCTTGCCCGTCACCCCGAGGTCGGCCAGCGTCTTCTTCCAGAACGCGGCGTCGGCCTTGCCGTCGTCGATGGCCTTCGCCCACGCCGTCACGGGCACGTTGACCGCACCGGGGACATGCCCGGCCTCGTGCTTGGCGGCGGAGCGGGCGTCGAAGATCAGGTGCTTATCGGCCGACACGTCGGCCGCTTCGACCAGCAGCTCGGGCTTGGCGTACTTGGCCACGGCGGGGTCGGCCGCCGGGGCGAGCAGTGCAACGAACAGGGGGAGCATGGGAAGTGTCCTGAAGGGTGGGCAAAGGGCGTTATACTGACCTCACACGTCACGGGGTTTCCGATGTCCCTCCGCCGCCTGCCCTGGTTCGCGCTGCTCCTCGTGCCCCTCGTCGGGTGCGGACCGCAGGCGGTGCCCGCGCCGCCGACCACTGGAGCCCCGGTCATTCCCGCCGCCCCACCAGTGGAGCCGGCCAAGCCGCTCATCAAGCCGGTGGCGATGACCGACGACGACTGGAAACATGCGCTGCCGAGAAGCTACCCTGACCAACTCCGCGGCGGGAAGACGGACGAGGCGCTGGCCCGCGAACTCGACCTCCAGGCGGTCGCGCTCGAGTTCCGCGGCGGGCCGATCCACTGGTGGTTCGACGTTCAGGAGCAAGGGCAGACCACCCTGCCGGCCGACCGCCCGGCGGCCAAATGTGAACTCACCGCCCCGGAAGGCCGGCTGGTGGTGTCCGTCGGTCGGGGGGCGTCGGAACGGATGAAAGGGGTGATGCAGAAGGCCGGCAAGGACGCTTTCCCGGAGTCGATCCCGTTCAAGTTTAGTGTGCGGAGCGGCACCAACTTGGGCGGGGGGACCTCGATCATGAGCCACGGGGGCAACCCGCTCTGGTTCGGCTGGCCGGGCGACAGGGATGTGAAATCGACCACGTTCACGATCGAGACGGCCAAAGTGGGCGACACCGTCACCGTGCTCACGCTCACCTGCGAGGAGCCGATGCCGGCGGACAAGGCCAAGCCCAAGAAGGTCACGGTCAGTCTGAAAGCGAAGTACGTTTCCCCCGACGCCCCCAAACCCGAAGGGAAGTGACCATGTCTGACCTCTCCCGCCGTTCGCTGTTCGCCGCCGGTGCCTTCGCTGTTGCTGCGACCGCCATCCGGGCCGACGACAAGAAGCCCGAGGCGAAACCGGCGTTCAAGTTCTGCTTGAACACGTCCACCATCCGCGTTGCCGAGGGGCAGTGGGGCAAGCCGCGGTCGATCACCGACAGCATCGACATCGCGGCGAAGGCGGGTTACTCCGCCATCGAGCCGTGGATTCAGGAGTTGGACGAGTACGTGAAGGGCGGCGGCACGCTGAAGGATTTGGGCAAGCGGTTCGCCGACGCGGGGCTGGCCGTGCCCGACGCCATCGGCTTTGCGGAATGGCTGGTGAGCGACGACGACCGCCGCAAGAAGGGGCTGGAGAACGCCAAGCGGGACATGGACAAGGTCCTGACGGTCGGCGGCAAGTGCATCGCCGCCCCGCCCGTGGGTGCGACGGCCGGGGGTAGCCGCCGCGACGACCCGAAGTTCACCGAGCCGGTGAGCGCGGTGGTCGCGGCGGAGCGCTACCGGGCGCTGTTGGACTTGGGCAAGGCGGTCGGCGTCACCCCGCTGGTGGAGGTGTGGGGGCATAGTGCCAGCCTCGGCAAGCTCGGCGAGACGCTGCTCGCGGCGATGGAGTGCGGGGCGGACGGCGGGGCGGTGCTGCCCGACGTGTACCACCTGTATAAGGGCGGGAGCAACTTCAGCGGGCTGAAGCTGATGAGCGGGTCGGCCATCGGTATCTTCCACGTGAACGACTACCCGAAGATCGAACGCGGCACGATCAAGGACCAAGACCGCGTGTACCCCGGCGACGGCGTAGCACCGTTGAAGGAGGTGTTCGCCACACTGAAGGCCATCGGGTACGCGGGCTATCTCAGTTTGGAGTTGTTCAACCGCGACTACTGGAAGCTCGACCCGCACGAGGTGGCGAAGACGGGGTTGGCGAAGCTGAAGGACGTGGTGGGGTGATCCGAGTCGAACCAGCCCGCTCACGCGGGCCGCTCGCCTTCCACGGCACCCGTCGGCCACTGGTCGGTCGGTCGCCACCCCACCAGCGTGGCCGTCGGCTCCAGGTCGTACAGGACCAGCCCGCGGGGCTTGCTCGTCACGTACACCGCCGCCCACTTCGGCAGCTTGTCAGTCGCCACTTCCACCGCCGCCGCGAAGAACCGCCCAGCGTCGCCGGGACTCAGGAACACGTCTTGCGCTTCGGCTTCGGCGGCGATCTCCGCCACCTGCTTTTTGTCCCGCGGGCACCAGCCCAGCCGCACCGCCACCACCTTCAGCCCGTGCTGCTCGGCGTACACCCGGCCCAGCATTTCCAGGAACACTTTGGTGCAGGCGTACAGGTAGCGGGGCCGATACGCGGCGGTCACGGTGACGGGGGTGTTGCGGTCGTCGAGGTGGCCGTCGATCACCTGCCCGGTGCTGGCCAGGATCACCTTCGGGATGCCGGCGGCGCGGGCGGCCTCCATCACCCGATACCCGCCCAGCAGGTTGCCCGGCAGCAGTTCGCTCTCGAAGTTGTTCGTCGGCTGCGGGGGGAAGTGCGAGTCGTCCGGCGTGGCCGCTAGGTGAACGAGGCAGTCGATGCCCGCCACGGCCTTCGCCAACAGGCCGGCGTCGGTCAGCGAGCCGACGAACGTGTGAGCCTCCGGCACCCCCGGCGTCGGCTTCAGGTCGTACCCGAACACGGTGTGCCCGCGGGCGGTCAACTCGGCCACCACCGCCCGGCCGAGCCGCCCGGCCGAACCCGTCACCAACACGCGCTGCGACATGGGGGTGTCACTCCTCACTCGGTCGGGATAGCGTATGCCAAACGTCCCGCCCCGAGCGCCCGAGGAGTCCGCGTGAAACTGCCCCTGCTCAACCGCAAGTTGCACCGCTGGGGGGCGGTGCTCATCGCCCTGCCCCTGCTGGTGGTGGTCGTCACCGGGCTGATGCTCCAGGTGAAGAAGCAGTTCACGTGGGTGCAACCGGAAACGAAGAAGGGGAGCGGGAAGGCACCCAAACTGAGCATGGACGAACTGCTGACGAAACTGAAGACGGTGCCGGAGGCGGAAGTGACAGCGTGGGGCGACGTGGACCGCGTGGACGTCCGGCCGAAGGACGGCATCTACAAGGTGACGTGCAAGAACAGCCACGAGGTGCAAGTGGACTTCACCACTGGCGAAGTGCTTCAGGTGGCGTACCGCCGGAGCGACCTGATCGAGTCGATTCACGACGGGTCGGTGTTCGGCGACGGGGTGAAGCTGGGCGTGTTCCTGCCGGCGGCGGTGGTGCTGCTGGCGCTGTGGGTGACGGGGCTGATCCTGTTCGCCCACCCGTGGTGGGTGAAGCTGCGGCGGAAGAAGGTGCCGCCGCCCGCCGGGTGAACCGCGGGATCGTGCCGACCGACGCCGGGTGCGATGGGGAATCTGCCAGACACCCTCTGGCAGATTCCGACTTCGCGTTCGGACCGACTCCCCGCAGAAAGTGCAGACACTTTCTGCAATTTCTGTTCCGCTGCTGACGGCCGACTCGTTCCCCTTGCCGTGGTCGCATTACGTGCGACTGATGACCGTACCCGACCTGACCGCCCGCACTTTTTCGCCGCCCCGCCGTCCGCTTTTCACCGAGGTTGCCCCCCACCGAATCGGGTGATACCTTCTCGCCGTTCGCACCACGCACCGGAGGGCGTCATGGGACTGGTACTGTCGGTCGGCTACCTGGCCGAGATGAAGGAGTTGGAAGAGGCGGCGGAGGGGGTGGCGTCATTCCGCCGGCAGCTCGACCGGCTGAACGCCTTCCTCCGTAAGAAGGGGCTGCCCGAACACGTCGAACCCGAAGGGCAGCTGCCGATCCGCCACCGCGGGCAACTGAACTCGTTCCCGTACTCCGGCACGCACCACCTGCGGCGGGCCGTCGCTTACGCCCGACGCGCCCCGGAGGAGTTTGCCACCATCGACCGCAAGAAAGACCCCGCCAGGGATTACTACGTCGACGCGGTATCCTGCGACTTCGACTGCCACCTGATCTGCCATTCGGACTGCGAAGGGTACTACGTGCCGATCGACTTCCCCGACCCGCTCTTCTCCGACAAGGAAGACGGCATCCCCGGTTGCATGGTCGGGTCGAGTCAGCGGTTGCTGGCCGAACTGGTGCAGGCCGCCCCGCTGCTGGGCATCACGCTGGACGCCGACGGGCGGTTGAGCGACGCCGAAGCCGCGACACTCGGCGAACTGGACGACCACAAGTACGAGCGGGAGCGGGCGTTCTGGTTCGCGTACTATGTGGTCGCCCAGGTGAGCGTGGATCACAAGTCGCTGGTGGTGCTCCATTAGGGTGGCCGGCTCTCGCCGAGAGCCGGTTCTGATGTCGCTCTCGGAGAGAGCGACCCACCCTATCGAACGCCCTCCCACCCCGACACCAACGTCTCGACCGCCTCGGCCTGGGCGTGGCACTCGTTCGCGGTCGGCAACTGGCCGGCGAACTTCACCGCGTCGAAGGAGTCCAGGAGTTGTTCGACCACGCGGCAGGCGTCGGCGTCCCACACCGCTTCCCCCGCCGCCATCACCTCGGCCGTCGTCTTCTGCTCGGTGTTCAACCCGAACCGCCGGGTCAGGTACTCGCGGAACGCCTCGGCGAGCAGCCCCACGAACGCCGCGTCGGTCAGCCGCCCGTGCCGGCGGTCGGACTGCAACGTGCCGATCCGCTCCCGCACCCACTCGCCCGGTGCGAGCGGCTTCGCCTGCTTCTTCCGAGCAAAAACCAGCACGCCCACCAGCAGGGCGACGAGGGCGAGCAGCAGCGACCCGCCGGCGACGACGAGCGGCGAATCGGTCGTCGGTTTGTCGGGCAGGTGTTCGATGCCCGTGACCGGGCGGGCGTCGGCGGCGGTCGGGTTGCGGAGCGACGTTTCCACTTTGAACTTGAGCGTCGGTTCGGGCGTGACCGCCGTGCCGTTCACCGTGATCGGGTTGAACGCCACCGGCACCACCTCGCCCGGCACGAACGGCGACAGGCGGAACGTCTGCGCCCAGGTGGTGCCGTCGGCGCGCGTCACCGGGCCGACCGGGGCGATCTGCCACACGGCCGCCGACTCGGGCGAAAGCAGTTCCTTCGGCAACTCGACCCGCAGCGGGGCCGGGCCGCTGACGGTCAGGGTCACGTCGGCGGTGTCGGACAGCCGGATGGCGGTGGCCGGGGTGCTGGCGCGGACGGTGGGCACGGGTGGAACGATTGAAGGGTGACGACCGGGGCGAACACGGCCCACGGCCAATGTACGCCCCCCGCCGGCGTCGGTACAATCCCCGCCTATGAGCGAGCGCGGTCGAACACTCCCGTTGTCGTTGCCCCGCCGGTGGGTGGGCGACATGTTGCACTTCGCCCGCCGGGTGCCCACGGTGGCCGCCGAGCGGACCATCCGCGTGCGGGCGGTGGCCGACGCCCGCAAGGCCGGCCCGCACCCGCCCAGTTGGCACTCGCTCGTGGTGAAGGGGCTGGGGCTGGTGTCGGCGAGGGTGCCCGAGCTGCGGCGGTCGTACCTGCCGTACCCGTGGCCGCGGCTGTTCGAGGCCCCGTACAGCGTGGCCAACGTGGTGTTCGACCGCGAGTACGCCGGCGAGCCGGCCACCTTCATGTGCCCGATGCCGCACCCCGAGCGGATGACGCTGGCGCAAATCGCGGACAAAGTGACCCGCTGGAAGGCCGACCCGATCGAGGCGCACGGGGTGCTCCGCCGGCTGGTGCGGAACGCCAAGCCGCCGACGCCCGTCCGCCGCCTGCTGTGGGCCACCGGCCTGTACTGGAACGGCATGATGCGGTCGCGGATGTTCGGCACGTTCGGGGTGAACACGGTGGCCGGGCTGCGGGTCCGCCCGCTCGTCTTCCAGTCGGCCATCACTTCCATCTGGTACTACGGGTCGGTGGGCAAGCGGGGGGAGATGGCCGTGCAAATGGCCTTCGACCACCGGGTGTTCGACGGGGTGGCGTGCGGGCGGGCGTTCAGCGCGCTCGAAGCCGTGTTCAACGACGAACTGCTGGCCGAAGTGCGGGCCGGCTGTCACACCGGCGGGTGACGGCGGTACGGGGGGCATCACACCCAACCCCCTGGAGAACTGTCATGGCCCGCCGCACCTCGCTCACGAACCCCTGGGCCGTCGCCCTCATCACCCTGTCCGGCCTGGTGCTCGTGGTCGGCGTCACGGCCGTCGGACTGGTGTGGCTGGTGGCCGCCGTCTTCTTCGGATCGAGAACCCCGAACCCGGAGGAGGCGACCCGGGCGGTCGTGGTGAAGGCGGTGGGGTACGACGAGTGCACCCGGACGGTGACCGGAGGGCTGGAACGGCACTACGAGTGGCACAGTCAGACGCCGATCGACGTGACCGTCACTGCGTACACCCCGGACGGCCCGACCGTCGGCTGCCGGGCGACCACTCGGCAAGTGATGCCGTCGTCTTCGAGCTTCGAAATCCGATTGACCGACGAGCAGGCGGCGGCGTTCGGCCACCCGGACGCCCGGCGGACGGTGTCCCTCCGCCGGGCCGACGGCCAACTGGTACAGGACGAAACGGCGTGGG
Source organism: Planctomycetia bacterium (assembly GCA_031441625.1). GTDB lineage: Bacteria > Planctomycetota > Planctomycetia > Gemmatales > Gemmataceae > JALHQU01. Next base: position 3,511 of record JANNQE010000726.1, on the reverse strand, counting down.
CGAAGTGACCGTCACGTCAGCATCAACTGCAAATAAATCACGTCCAGCCGGCGGCCGAACTTGAACCCCACCTCGCGGAAGTGGGCCACCTCAACGAACCCGTGGCGGCGGTGCAGTTCCAGGCTGGCCGTCTGATCCGCACTCACCCCGCCGATGAGGGTGTGGTGCCCAGCCGCCTCCGCCAGACCGATCAACTCCTTCAGCATCGCCGACGCCAGCCCCCGCCGCTGCCAGTCCTCCCGCACGTACACCGACCACTCCACCGTCGTGGCGTACCCGCACCGCTTGTTCCACGCCGACAGGGACGCCCACGCCACCACCCCGCCGCCCACCTCGGCCACGATCACCGGGTGCGCCGCCGTGCGGCCGGCGAACCACGCCTCCCGCTCGGCGAGCGTCTCGGGTTCGAGCGCGAACGTGCAGGTGGAGGTGTGGACGGAATGGTTGTAAATGGCCGAGATCGCCGGCAGGTCGGCGACCGTCGCCGGGCGGAGGGTGAAGGCGGACATGGCGTCACGGGGTGGGAAGGGGTGGGCAGTGAACGGCATAGCGAACCACCCGCGGCCGGCCATCCCGCCCGCCTTGTACCGCCTCCCGGCGAGCGTATACCGTAAGGTGCCCCATCCGCGAACGGTAAGGTCGAGTGCAAGCCCATTCCCACAAGGTCGCGCCATGGCCGGGCCGCAGCCGAAGCCAATCCCGTCCAGCGAGATCACCCCGGAACACGTCTACCTGAACCGCCGCAATTTCATGCGGGCGGGGGTGGCCGCGGCCAGTGTCGCCGCCACCGCCGCGGCGTACCGCTGGCTGAACGGTGCCGGGCCGATGGCCGTCACCACGCCCATGATCCCCGGCCTGGTGCCCGCCCCGGCCGGGCCCGAGGGGTTGGCCAGCGGCTTCCGGGTGGACGAGCCGCAAACCCCGCTCGACGGGGTGAGCAACTACAACAACTTCTACGAGTTCACCACCGACAAAGAGGGGGTGGCGTCGGCCGCCGCCGGGTTCGTCGCCCGCCCGTGGACGCTGGAGGTGGGCGGGATGGCGCACAAGCCGAAGGTGTTCGACTTGGACGAGGTGTTCGCCCTCGGCCCGGTGGAGGAGCGGGTGTACCGCATGCGGTGCGTGGAGGCGTGGTCAATGGTCATCCCGTGGGCGGGGGTGCCGCTCGCTCGCCTGCTGGACAAGGTGGAGCCGATGGGCGGGGCCAAGTACGTCGCCTTCCACACCCTACTCGACCCGACCCGGTTCCCCGGCCAGCGGGGGGCGGTGCTCCCGTGGCCGTATGTGGAAGGGCTGCGGATGGACGAGGCCATGCACCCGCTCACCCTGCTGGCGGTCGGGCTGTACGGCCGCGAACTGCCCCCGCAGAACGGTGCCCCGCTCCGGCTGGTGGTGCCGTGGAAGTACGGGTTCAAGGGCATCAAGTCGGTGGTCAAGATCTCCCTGATGAGCGAGCCGCCGCCGACCACCTGGGGCCGCAGCGCGCCGTCCGAGTACGGCTTCTTCGCCAACGTCAACCCGGCCGTGCCCCACCCGCGGTGGAGCCAGGCGACCGAGCAGCGGGTGGGCGAGGGCGGGCGGCGGGAGACGCTGCCGTTCAACGGGTACGCCGAGCAGGTGGCCCATCTGTACGCCGGCATGGACCTGAAAGCCAACTTCTGACCGCATCACGGGCCGACCGTCCTCCCCCGCTGCGAGAGTGCTATGAAGGTTGACCGCTTCGCCAAAGGCGTGGTGCTGCTGAACGGGCTGGTGCCCGCCGCACTGCTCGCCTGGGACGCGGCCACCGGCCGGCTGGGGGCCAACCCGGTCAACTTCGCCATCCGCACCACCGGCATCCTGTCGCTCATCTTCCTCATCTTGTCTCTGACCGTCACCCCGGTCAGCCGCCTCACCGGGCTGGTGTGGCTCGGCCAGTTCCGGCGGATGCTCGGCCTGTACGCCTTCTTCCACACCGCCGCGCACTTCGGCTTGTACTTCACCTTCGACCGGGCGGCGCGGGTGGGCGACACCCTGTCCGAGATCGCCCAGCGGCCGTACCTGATGGTCGGCACCCTCGGCCTGCTGCTCATGGCCCCCCTCGCCGTCACCTCCACCAACGGCATGATCAAGCGGCTCGGCCCGAAGCGGTGGAAGCTGCTGCACGTGTTGGCGTACCCGGCCGCCATCGCCGGGGCGGTTCACTTCTACCTGCTGGTGAAGGCAGACGTGACCCGGCCGCTCGCGTTCGGGGCGGTGCTCGCCGCCCTGCTGCTGTACCGGCTGTTGGCGCACTACCTGCGACTAAGGGCCGACTCGTGGAAACTCCGCAACGCGCCGCCGCCGCCGGCGACGACCGCCAAGCCGAAGGCGTGGTCCGGCCAACTGCGGGTGACCTCAGTGTCCGACGAGACGCCGGAGGTCCGCACCTTCCGCCTGTCCGCAACCGACGGGCAGCGGCTGCCGTTCGACTTCCTGCCCGGCCAGTACCTGAACCTGGCCCTGCTGATCGACGGCAAGAAGGTCCGCCGGTCGTACACCATCGCCTCGCCGCCCACCCGCACCGGGTACTGCGAGGTGACGGTGAAGCGGGAGGAGCGGGGGCTGGGGTCGCGGCACCTGCACGACGCGGTGCGGGCCGGCCACCTGGTCGACGTGGTCGCCCCGGCCGGGCGGTTCACGTTCACCGGGGCGGAGGCGGGCAGCGTGGTGCTGGTCGCCGGCGGGGTCGGCATCACCCCACTCATGGCCAAGGTGCGATACCTGACCGACCTGGGCTGGCCGGGCGACATCTTCCTGGTGTTTTCGGCGAAGACGCAGGCGGACGTCATCTTCCGCCGCGAGCTGGACGCCCTGCGGGAGCGGCACCCGAACCTGCACGTGACGGTGACGCTCACCCGCGAGGACCCCGGCAGCGGGTGGGCGGGCGAGCGGGGCCGCATCACCCCGGCGCTGCTCACCCGCGCGGTGCCCGACCTGGCCGCCCGGCGCGTTCACATCTGCGGGCCGACCGAGATGACCGACCCGACCCGGCAGACGCTCCGCGACCTCGGCGTGCCGGACGACGCCATCCACGTCGAGTCGTTCACCTCACCCAGCCGGGCGACGGCCGACCCGGCGGCGGGTGCGGTGGCGACGGTGAACCCGGACCCGGCGGACACCGACGCGGGGGAGGCGAAGGTCTCGTTCGAGCGGTCGGGCAAGTCGGCGGCGGTGACGGACGGGCGGACGGTGCTTGAGATGGCCGAAGAGTTGGGGGTGGGGATCGACTCCGACTGCCGGGCGGCGGTGTGCGGGCGGTGCAAGGTTCGGGTGCTGTCCGGGCGGGTGGTGATGGAGGCGGAGGACGCCCTCGACGCCACCGACCGGGCGAACGGGGTGGTGCTGGCGTGCCAGGCGCGGTGCGTCGGCGAGGTGGCGGTGGACGCGTGAGCGGGGCGAGGGCGAGGGCGGGTGAGCGTCGCGGGAGTTGGTGGAATCGGGCGTGTAGCCCGCCGCGAAGCGGCCGACGTTCGTAGCCCAGGGCGGAAGC
>JANNQE010000725.1:0-2852 GCA_031441625.1 Planctomycetia bacterium | reverse complement strand
CACCACTGCCGCGCCACGCCGACGGACTTGGCCCCCTTCTTGGGGAAGGCGGACGGATCGAAGACGAGCACGGCGTCGGGTTCGCCGATCTGCTGGCCGACCTGGGTGGCGAGAGTGGCGATCAGGGGCTGGTGGTCCGAGTGCACCTGACCAACGAACTTCTGGAGTCCCTGGCGTCCGTGGTCGTGCAGGGAGGCGATGCCCTCGCCGGTCTTGGACGCGAGCGAGGACACCAGGCCCTGGACGTACTCGTGGGCGTGGGTCCGCTGTTCGGGTTCGGTCAGGGAACGGACGAAGGGTTGGAGGAACTCGTCGAGTTGGGGGAGCACGTCGGCGGCGAGATCCGGCGGACACACGGCGGAGTCGAGCATCTCCTGCCGCCGGGCTTCGAAGCGAGGGTCCATGGCCTCTCCCGGTTCGCGACGGGCGACGCAAGGAATGATTGCAGAACACGTTGCAACTGGGAAGGGACGGATACAGTCGAACTAGAGAGTTACCAGAAACGGGTGACGCCATACGGGTCGAACGCGACATCGTTGCCCACAACGGGGAAGCTTTCCACCACCGACTGTGCGATGATCAGCCGGTCGAACGGGTCGCGGTGGTGCAGGGGCAACGGTCCGGCCGCGATGACGTGATCGAGGGTGATCGGGAACAGTTCGAATCCGGAGGCGGCCAATGCGTTGGGCAGGTATGTCGCGCAGGGTTCGCCCAAGTTCAACTTCCCCAACCCGCTCTTGATGGACACCTCCCAGCAGCAGGCCAGGCACACCAGCTTGCGGTTCACCGGGTCTTCGAGAAGCGCCTTCGCCGTCGCACTCAGTGCCGGATCGCCCTGGCACTACCAGAGGAACGTGTGGGTGTCGAGGAGCAGGGTCACTCCATGTACTCCTTGAAATCGTCCAGCGGGGCATCGAAGTCGGGGGCCATCCAGAAACCCGGACGGGGGTAACAGCCGGCTTTCGCGGTGCCGGGTTCACTCGGCCACGGGCCGGGGGTGCGGCACGTCACGAGGGCCACCACCTTCTCGTCCGCTGTCACTTCCACCACCTCGCCCGGTTGCAACCGCCCGACCACACCTAGGAAGTCCGCTTGCAGTTCCTGCACAGTGACCGTTGACATGTCTCTCGCTCCATCCGGATGCTCGCATTGTACATGTCGCACGGCGGGTAGAATGGCCTTCATGTCTACCCACCCACCCGCCCCCGAACTGCTCGCCCCCGCCGGGGATTGGGAGGCGCTGCGGGCCGCCGTCGCCAACGGTGCCGATGCCGTCTACTTCGGCCTGTCGGCGTTCAACGCCCGCGCCCGCGCCCACAACTTCACGCTCGAAGAGCTGCCGGAAGTGATGGCCTTCCTGCACGCCCGCAACGTCCGCGGGTTTGTCACGCTGAACGTGCTCATCTTCGCCGACGAGATGGACGAGGCCACGCGGTTCGTGATCGCGTGTGCCGATGCCGGCGTCGATGCCGTCATCGTGCAAGACCTCGGGCTGGTGAAGCTGATTCGCACCATCGCCCCGACGCTGCCGGTTCACGCCTCGACCCAGATGACACTGACCGAGCCGCGGGGCATCGAGTTCGTGAAGCGGTTGGGTGTGGAACGGGTGGTGCTGGCCCGCGAGCTGTCGCTCGACGACATCCGCAAGGTGACGGCCGGCACGGACACGCCGGTGGAGGTGTTCGTCCACGGCGCGCTGTGCGTGGCGTACAGCGGGCAGTGCCTGACGAGCGAGGCACTCGGTGGGCGGAGTGCGAACCGCGGGCAGTGTGCCCAGGCGTGCCGGCTGCCCTACGAGATGCTGGTGGACGGCCAACCCCGCGACCTCGGCGACAAGGCGTACCTGCTCAGCCCGCAAGACCTGGCCGCGTATGAACTGATCGCCCCGCTCATCGAAGCCGGTGTGATCTCGTTCAAGATCGAGGGCCGATTGAAGGGCGGGCCGTATGTGGCAGCGACAACGAAGATGTACCGCTCGGCCATCGACGCCGCTCTGGGTAATCAGCCGTTCGCACCAACCCGCCGGGCCGAACTCGATCTCGCCCAGACGTTCAGCCGCGGCCTCACGCACGGATTCCTCGACGGCGTGAACCACCAACTGCTTGTGCGGGGGCGGTTCCCGAAGAGCCGCGGCATTCGTGTCGGCCGCGTCGCCGGCTTCCACCGGAACGAGGTGCAGATCGATCCGGCCGAGTCGGTGCCCGACCTCATCCGTGCCGGCGACGGGGTACTGTTCGACATTGGCACGCCGGAGCAGCAAGAACCCGCGGGGCGGGTGTGGGAGGTGCGGCAGCACGGTGGACGGTATGCAGTGGCGTTCGCGGCCGGGGCAGTGGACTTCAGCCGCATTCCCATCGGGTGCGAGGTGTGGAAGACGGACGACCCGGAGTTGAAGAAGCGACTCACGCAAACGTACTCGCAAGACAAGCCCGCCCGCCGCGAGCCGCTGCACGCCACCCTCGCCGGGGTGGTCGGCGGGTCGCTCACGCTCACGCTCGCCACTGCCACCGGGCTATCAGCGTCGGCGACGTGGCCCGGCCCGTTGCAGGTGGCGACGAAACGCGCAACGACACCAGACGAGCTGCGGGAGCAGTTGGGACGGTTGGGCGACACGCCGTTCGAGTTGGGCGAACTCACTTCCACACTCCCCGCCGGAGTGCTGGTGCCGCGGAGCGTGCTGAACGACCTGCGGCGACAGGCGGCGGCCGAACTGGTGGCGAAGCGGGTGCGGCGGCACGCCGTGGCGGAGCCGACGGCGCTGGCGACGTTCCGCATGGCGAGCGGCCCGGGGGTGCGGGGTGTTGTAGGGGTTTAAAAAGCCGCGCACCGCGGGCGCCCGCCCGCAATGGCGG
>JANNQE010000724.1:0-1682 GCA_031441625.1 Planctomycetia bacterium | reverse complement strand
TCCCGCCCGCATCGAAGGGGAGCGGGCGGGACGCCCGCGCTCCCGGCCGAATCGCCTACTTCGCCACCTTCACGGTCACGGCATCAGCGAACCCGTGGGCCATCGCCTCGCACTGCTCGCCGGTCATCTCGCCCTCCTGGACCCACACGCGGTACTTCAGTTTGAGCGGGGTGTTCGGAGTCAGGTCGTACTCGAAGTAGTCCCCGAAGCGGCCGTAGTCCCGTTCGCTGCCGCGGGTCTCCTTCGGGTTGTCCGGGTGGTTGATGCGGAGGGCCGTGTACCGCTTGCCGCCGGTCTCGAAGCTCATCGCGTTCCACGCCAGGTTCACCGTCTTCGCGTCCTTGCCCTTCGCGTCCCAGTTGCGTGTTTCACCTTCTTTCCCTTTGCCGTCGGGCCGCAGGTAGTACGTCTTGGCCTTCGTCTCCTTGCTCACCTCTTGCGTGGCGCGGAAGTGGAAGCCGGCGTGCTGCGGGTCGCCGTCGAGTCGCACCTTGTCGAGCTTGGTGGTCAGTTCGGTGTTCCAGTCGATCAGCGTCCCGCCGGCCACGTTGTACACGGTCACGCTCCGTTGCTCGTCGGCGAACGTCTTACCGTCCGGCCCGTGCCAACTGATCGCGGCCGTATGCGTGGCGAACACCTCGCCGGCTTCGGTCGCGGTCATCTTGTCGTGCGTGCTGAACACGTCCTTCGTGCCGTGCCAGATGTCGGCATCAATCTTCTTGCCGTCCTGCTCGTAGCTGATCTTGTTGAACCCGAAGAACATGCCGCGGTGGTGCGGGAAGAGTCCGTCCTTCGGGTCGGGGTACGCCCCGCTGCTGAGCATCACCTTGCCGTCCTTCGGGTCGAACACCTGGTGGAACGGCTTGAAGGTGAGGTAGTGGGCCTTCGCGTCGTGGGGCTTGTTCACGTACCGCAGCACCGTGCGGTCGCCGAACAGCACGTCGGTGTAGTCGCCGGCCTTCTCCGCGAACTTGAACTCGGTCGGCGGCTCGCGCTTGACGCTGGCGAACTTGAACTCCAGCGTCTCGCCGGCCTTCAGTTGGGGCAGCACGAACACGTCCGACTGCACGAACGCGGTGACGGCACCGCTCATGGCGGCGTTGCCGCCCGGCTTGTCGGCGAGGCGAATGACGACGTTCGTGGCGTCGTGTTTGCCGCCCGTGACGGTGACGGGCTGGGCGAGTGCGACGGCCGGGAGCAGGAGCAGTGGGAGAGCGTGTCGGAGCATGGGAGGGGTTCCGGGGAGTTTTCCTAGGGCTTCCGCCCTGGGCTACGGACGACGGCCGCTACGCGGCGTGGGTGGCTGAGTATACCTGTGTCCAGAAGGGACCGCCGGATGTAGCCCAGGGCGGAAGCCCTGGGACTGCTATTTCACGAACTTGTGGGTGTTGCCGGGGGCGAGCGCGCCACCAGTGGGTTTGTACAGAATCACCTCTTCGATCTTCTTCGCCATCTCGAAATCCTTGTCGGTGATGCCGCCGGCGCTGTGCGTCTGCAGCTTCACCCAGAACTTGCCCCAACTCACCGCGAGGTCGGCGTGGTGGTCGGCGGCTTCACACAGGTACGCCACGGCGTTCACCGCCATGAGCGTGGTCGCCCACCCCGCGGTGGTGTACTTGCGGCGGATCCAGCCGTTCTCCAAGTACCACTCGGTCAGGCCGAGTTCGACGAACTTGGCCGGG
>JANNQE010000723.1:0-1660 GCA_031441625.1 Planctomycetia bacterium | reverse complement strand
GCGGGTACTGGGCGGTGAAGTGGAACGCCATCCGTGGCCTCCGAGTCGGTGGTCCGCGTGGGCCGAACCGACGGCCGCGCCTCGGCCACGCTACCACAACCGACCGCATGGGGCGACACTTGTTGAAGCGCCGTTCCTTACTGGTGATCAGCAGGCTCCGCCGCTCGGACCGGTCGGCGAACACCTTGGAACAGCCGATCCGCTCCGCTGCGGCTGAACGACAGGTATCCCAACTCGCCGACAATCGGTGCGGCTTCACGGGCTCACGGGTTGTGTCCGACGAGGAACTGCCCGCGGGCGACGGCTAAAGAAAAGTCCGCCACTCGCCCCGGCGCAAGGGGTCGGCAGACGATGGTGGGTTGTCCTCAGCGGGTGACGGCCACCCGCACGGGCTTCAACACTGGCCGCTCACGCACCACCGCCAACAACGCCCAGCAAACGGCGGCGATGAATGCCTTGCTGTTCAAGATTCGGCGGACGGCCCACACGTCGGCGTCGGACATCACGGCGGGGATCCGGAACGTGACGTGCCACTCGTCGAGCAGGACGGTCTTGGACATAAGCGGATCTCGGGGAGTGCAGGAGGTGTGTAATGGGGGACAGTACTCGTCCGCACGGGCTGGCACGCCTGAGCATGCGACCGGCCGGATGAATCGTGATCCCCATCAATTCGGTCAGCGGGCGGCGAGCCACCTGCCCTTCCGCAACGTGCCGGCCGCCTGACCGAACGCAGCGGTGACGGCCGCCCCCACCCCGCTCACCGCCGCGGCCAGGGCCGGCGGGCAGAAGCGGTAGACGAGCAGGGCGGTCAGCCCGACGGCCAGGCCGACGCCGAGCGTCACCAGGGCGATCCGCTTGAGCGGGAGCACGGCGGTGAGCATGCGGGCGGTCAGCGTCACCGCCTGCACGGCCGCCGTGGCCCGGTCGAGGGCGGCGTCCTTCCACTGCGTCAACTTCGCCTTCAGCACCTGCCACCAGTTCGGCTTCGTCACGGTCGGCACCGTCGGGGTCGTCGGCGGTGCGGACACACTCCCGGCGAGCATCGCCCGCACGTCCGGGTTGGTGAGCAGTTCGAGCACCACTTCCTTCATCGCCTGCTTGGCCCCCTCCTTACACGCGTCGGCGACGGCGGCGGGGAGGGCGTCGGCGAGCACGTCGAGGATCGAGTCGAGGCGGTCGAGTTGGTCGCCCAGTTGCTTGCGGGGCGGGCGGCCGTTCAGGGTCGCGGTCATCGGAGTCTCCTGGGAACAGAACGACCCGCCGGGGATCAACCCGGCGGGTCTGGGGGTGTGGGAACGGGGGGAACTACTCCAGGCCGAGCGGACGGTGCGGACGCAACGCCCGGCTCACCGCCGACAGGTCGGCGGCGGCGGTGAGTGCCGCCGCGGCGGCGTGGGTGGCCGGCCCGCCGAACAGCACGGCCAGGGCGACCAGTCCGCCCACGGCGATGGCCACCGGCAGCGGCCCGCGGGCGAGCACCCACCGGCCGGCGGCGAGTCCGGCGGCGACGGCCAGTCGCGTGCGGTCGGTGCTGTTCATTCCCGGCCCGGGCAGCGGCGGGGGCGGCAAATCGTCGTCGGCCTCCTGCCACTCGCCGGCCTCGGCCCAGCGGTCGGCGGCCGGGTCGTCCCACGGGTCGGGCGGCGGGCGGTGACGAATC
>JANNQE010000722.1:0-5502 GCA_031441625.1 Planctomycetia bacterium | reverse complement strand
TACCTGTCGCGTCCAGCGAGAAGTCTCAACTTCTCGCTGTCTTTAACCTTCTGACCCAACGCTGGTCGCAGGCCGGCGAGACCGACCAACTTGTCCAGGTCGTGTGTCCACACCCCGCCCAACTCCTTCAGGTATTTCGCGTCACTGAAGATCGCCCCGGACTCGCTGACGTAACGCAGCACGCACGCCTTCAGTCCGCACTCCACCGCGTACCCGGCCAAGTAGTACGCCGCCGACCCCCGCTTACGGCCCAAGAGTGCTTTCGCGTCCTTGATCCGCTCTTGGGCGAGGGATTGCAGATGTTTGCGGTTCACGCGGCACCGGGGGCGATGTGAACATTCTACCCGCCGGGGGTCGAGTACGGCGGGACAGTGCGACGGGTGCGAAGCGGCGGAATCAGTACACCTTGTCGATCACGCCGACGCTGCTCGGTAGGATGGCGTTCGGGCGACCGCCCACGTCGTACACCATGTCGTGCGGGTCGATGCCCAGGTTCTTGTACACGGTGGCGAGCACGTTCGGGTACGGGATCGGGTCGTTCTTCGCTTCCCCCGCGACCGAGTCGGTGCTGCCGATCACCTGACCCGTCTTCATGCCGCCGCCGCTCATCAGGGCGAAGTTCACCCGCGCGTGGTGGTCGCGGCCGGCGTCCTTGTTGATCTTCGGCGTGCGGCCGAACTCGCCCCACACCACCACCGTGCAGTCCTGGTCCAACCCGCGGGCGTACAGGTCTTCGACGAGCGCCGAAATGCCCCGGTCGAACGTCGGCAAGTGCTCCTTCAGGTGCTTGAAGTTGCCGCCGTGCGTGTCCCAGAAGCCGTATCCGAGCGTGACCACGCGGGTGCCGGCCTCCACCAGCCGGCGGGCCATGAGCAGTTGCTCGTTCCACAGCGGGGCGCCGTCGCCCAGGTGCTTCGGGCTGCCCTTACCGTAGCGGTCGCGGACGGCCGGCGACTCTTTGCCGATGTCGAGTGCGTCCACCAGCTTGCTGCTGGTCAGCACGTCGAACGCGCGGTCGTGGAAGGTGTCCACGCCCAGGGTGCCGGTGGTGTCGGCCGCCTTCTTCAGCTTGTCCATGTCGGCGAGCAGCGACTGGCGGTCGTGCAGGCGGTCGGCCGACACGGTCAGGTTCTTCATCACCGCCACCTCGTCGCCGTCCACCTTCACCGCCGCCGCCCCGCGGCCCAGGTTCATCGGCCCCGGCGAGTTGTACGGCTTGTGCTGCATCGTCGGCGACAGGTCGATGAACGCCGGCACCAGCGGGTCGGTGGCCCCCTGCACCTTCGCCACCACGCTGCCGAAGTGCGGCCGCTTCTCCCGCTTGGCCGACTCCATCGGGATGCCGGTGTAGCTCATCCAACTGCTGTGCTCGTCCGGCTGGCCGACCACCGCCCGCAGCACGATCAGCTTGTCCATCACCTTGGCGATTTTGGGCAACTGGTCGCCCACCCGGATGCCGGTCACGTTGGTGTCGATGGGCTTGAACTCGCCTCGCACTTCGGCCGGCGCGTCGGGCTTCAAATCGAACGTGTCTTGATGGGCCATGCCGCCGGACAGGTAGACCATGATGACCGACTTGTGCGGCTTCTTCTTGCCGCCCGCGGCATCGGCCCGCATCAGATTGGCGAGTGTCAGCCCGCCGAGGCCGAGCGCCCCGACTTGGAGGAACGAGCGGCGGGAGTGGCCGTCGCAGTACCGGCCGGCGGAGCCTTGGAACGTGAGCATGGCGGGCGGCCCGAAACGTGGGGGCGGGGTGGGAAGGGAAGTGTACCACCCGAACCGCCCCACCGCCAGACGCAAAGGCGAGGGGGGGTGCCGAGAACGGGCCGAATACGGTCGAACTGTCGCGGAGCGAGAGGCGACTGTCCCACCCGAAAAATTCACTGTCGGCGTCGGCCGTTCACGCTATCATGTGGGTGTGGACCCATGGCGGAGGCGAATCGTGGCACGAAAACTGATTGCTGGCGGGCTAGTGGTGGCGGCCTTGCTCGCGGGGCTGGCGGGTGTGTCGGCTTGTGTTGTCGCGTCCGACCACGCGGCCCGCGTGCCCGCTGTCGGCCAGCCGACCGCCGCACCGAACGCCACGCCGACCGACGCCGGCGCGGCTATCGACCTGAACAACTGGCAAGAAGCCCGCGTCACCATGCCGGGGTCGGGCACCAAGCCCCGTCGATGAGTGAACCCGCCGACCCCCTCCCCGTCGCCCGGTGGTTCCGCGCCGCCGGGGAGGTGCTGCTCGTTTCCCTGGCTACGCTCTCGGCGTGGCCGTTCGCCAGCGTCGAACCGTTCTGGGAGTACCTGCTCGCCGTCGGTGTCGGGTTGCTCACCGCACTCTGGACCGCCCACGCCCTTCTCACCCGCCGGTTCACGTTCCGCTTCGATCTCGTCTCACTCGCCCTCGCCGGCCTGCTCCTGTTCACGGCATTTCAACTGGTGCCGCTGCCGCTGACAGTGGTGAAGGTCGTTTCGCCGAGTCGCGCCGAGTGGCACGAGTCGTTCATCCCGGAACGCCTCGAACGGCTACCCGGCGAACCCGACGCCCCGCGGCCGACCGCCCTCCCGCTGAGCGTGTCCCCGCATCACACCCGCACGCTCGCCGCACGCCTGCTGGTGCTGTTCGCCGTGTACGCGGCGGCGCGCAACTGGCTGGCCGACCGCGATACTCGCCGGCGGTTCGCGTGGGCGGCCGCACTGAACGGCGTGCTGCTCGCGCTCCTGGCCCTCGGCCAGTTCTTCTCGTCGCCGGCGGGCGTGGCGTACTGGACGCTCGACACCGGCGGGTCGCTGTTCGGCCCGTTCGTCTGCCGCAACCACTACCCCGACTACCTGGCGTTCGGCATCGGCGGGGCGATCACACTGCTCCACCGCAAGAAGGGCGAACGCCCGCCGGCCGGCAGGGCGTGGGGAACTCGACTGCTCGGCCTGCTCGACGTCTTCGACCGCCCGGCGGCGCTGACCGCCGCGTTCGCCCTGGGACTGATGCTGGCGAGTATTCCGTTCTCACAATCGCGGGGCGGGGTGGCGGCGGTGGCGGTGGCGGGCGTGGCGGTGACGGTACTGGCCGTGTGGGGGCGGAACGGCGTCAGTGTGGCCGCGGGGGTGGCGGCGGTGGTGGCCGTGGGGCTGGTGTTGTGGCTGGGCGTCGGGCCGATCACCGAGCGGTTCCGCGACGACGGGCACACGCTGGATGACCGAACGCCCCTCTGGTCTTCGGGCGGCAGCCAACTGCCGGGCGTGTGGGCGGCGGGTGCGGGCGGGGGCTCGTTCCAGTTCGTCGAACCGCTCGGCCGCACTACGCAGCCCACGAACGTGTCGAACGACCACGCGCACAACGAGTACCTGGAAGCGGCCGTCGAAGGCGGCGTGATTCGACTGGCGGTCACGGTGCTGCTGGCCGTCGGGGTGCCGGTGGCACTCGCCCGGATGTACCGGAAGCAGCGGGGCCGATCCGCCGGCGCGTTCGCCGTCGGCGTGGGGTTCGCCGTGGTGGTGCTGGCCGTGCATTCGGCGTTCGATTTCGCCGTCCACATGCCGGCGGTGGCGGTGATGGCGGCGGCGGCCGTGGGATTGACGAACGGGGGAGGTGACGGTGGAACCGGGAACGCAGTGACCGGGTGGCCCACGATTCACCCGGTCACTGCGTTCCCGGTCCCAGGGCGGTGCGGACCGGCTGCACTCCCCCTGCTCCTCACCCTTGCCGTCGGCGTGTGCGCGCTCGACGCCCGGTCCCGCTGGCGGTCGGACCAATTGCGACTCGCGGCCGAAGCGACCACCGACACCACGACCCGCGTTGACCTGCAAACCGTCCGCACGCGGGTGGCCCCGTCCGACCCGACCGCGTGGTTCGACCTCGCACAAGCACAGTTCAAAGCGGGTGACACCCCCGCCGCGCTCGACGCCCTCCGCACCGCCCGCGGGCTGGGCACGCTCCACCCGGACGTTCACTTCCACCTCGGGTTGCGCGCCCGGCAGTTCGCATCGGCCGACCCGCCGGTGGCGTACTTCCGTCGAGCCACAAGGGTGCTGCCGACCGACCCGGACGTGTGGTACGCCCGCGGGGTGGAAGAACTGACCGACGGAGATCGGACGGCGGCGGAGGCGAGCTGGCGGCGGTCGCTCGAACTCAGCCCGAAGCGGCTGACGCCGATCTTGAAAGCGTCGGCGGGTTTGCCAGCGGAGGCGCTGCGAGATCGCGTGCTGCCCGACGACCCGCTGGTGTTGATGCGTGCGGCGGGGGAACGGCCGGCGAATGAACGGCGGGTGTACGTGGACGGTGCGGCGCGGGCGGTGGACCGCGACGGGTTGACGGTGCCGCAACTGAACGCGGTGGCCGAAGCGTGCGACGAGTTGGACCGGATGGAAGACGCGGCGACGATGTGGACACGGGCGACCACCGCGAACGCGAACAGCCGTGACGTGCGAGACGCCGCCGCCCGCTGGCTCGAACAGCAGGAGCGCTACGCCGACGCCGTGCCGCACCTGGAATGGCTGGCCACACAGGCGTTGACCGACGACGGCTTGCGGGACCGCCTCGCCGCCGCCCGCCACGGGGCCGAGTTGAAGCGGGTGATCGCCAAATAGGGTGGGTCGCTCTCTCCGAGAGCGACATCCGAACCGGCTCTCGGCGAGAGCCGGCCACCCTATTCACACCACCGCCCGGTCGCCGAGCCAACCCCGGATGCGGTCCTCGTGCCCGCGGAGTTGACGGTTGTTCGAGAGGTCGATTTGCACACCGGGGCGGAAGAACCGCGCCCCGCGGAGCGCTTTCACTGCCGCGACGGTCAGGTTGTTCAACCCCAAATCGAGCTTGTGTAACCCGGCGAGCGATTCCGAATCGGTCAGCGCGCGCACGCCGTCGTCGCCCAACCCGCAACCCGCCAACTTCAACTCCCGGATGCCGTGGAGGTGCCGGTTGCGCGCCAGGGCGACTGCCCCGACCAGTCCCAGGTGTTCGCTCCCCAGGTTCAGCCGCGGCACCCGCCCGAGCCACGGGCAGCCGGACAGTTCCCGCCGCACCCCGCGGAGTTCGCGCAGCCGGAGGGAGACGAGTGGGGTGCGGTCGAGCAGTTGCGGGCCGAACCGCAGGAAGTGCGAGCCGATCACCCCCACCTGCTCGACGAACCCGCGGTGGTATTGCAGCCGCTCGAACGACCGCCCGGCGTACCACTGCCGCACCCAGCGGGGCAGTTCGCGGAACCAGGCCTCGCGGTGGTCTTGCAGGAGTCCCGTCATCTCCACTTGGCGTTGCTCACGACCCGACCAGGCGGTGCTGTGGTACTCCTCGATTTGCAGGCGAATGAAGTGGGCCCGTTCGGTGCGTCCGCGCTCCTCCAGCCAGTCGGCGTACACCAGCCGCGGCAGGTCGTCGTCCGGGGCGGACGCGACCGCCTTGAGCAGCGCCAGTTCGTCGCCCGTCGGGTTGGCCATACCGCACCCGACACCCGGTTGCGGCGGCGGGTTCGCAGTTCCTCGGACCTCACCCCCCGTCCCCCTCTCCATGTC
>JANNQE010000721.1:0-5869 GCA_031441625.1 Planctomycetia bacterium | reverse complement strand
TCCCGCCCGCATTCCCGAGCGGGCGGGACGCCCGCGCTCCCGGTCATGGCGTCACTTCTTCTTCCGCTTCTTCTTCTTGCCGGTGCCGTTCACGCCAGGGGACGGCGGGCCGTCCTGCGGGGGCGTCTTCGGCTGCGGGTTGTTGACGATCGTCTGCCCCCTTCGCTTCGGCACTCTTCTGCGCCTCTTCCAGTTTGTCGAGCAGCCCCTTCTTCACCTTGTCGAAGAAGCCGGGCGGCTTCGGCGGGCCGCTCGGGGCGGTCGGCTTGGTGGTCGTCAGCGTCGGCCCTGGGGGGATGCCGGCGGCCAGGGCGGCCGCGGCCGCCTCCTCCAGCTTCTTCTTCTTCCGCTTCAGCATCCACCGCTCGGTCAGCCCCCACAGGGTGGAGCAGATGAAGTACACGCACAGGCCGGCCGCCATCTTGTAGAAGAACACGCCCATGAAGATCATCATGAACTTCATCGTCTTCTGCGACATCTCCTGCTGCTCGTCCGTCGGCGGCGGACTGGACACCTTGAAGTTCACGTACATGAGCGCCACCGCCACCACCGGCAGGATGTTGACGAACGGCCCCAAATACCACGAGTGCCCGATCTGGTCGGCACTGCTGACGAACGGGATGCTCTCGGACCACGTGAACAGCATGTCCGGGGCGGCCAGGTTCTGCACCCACAGGAAGTTGTCCAGGCGGAAGAAGATGGACTCCTGGAGGCAGTAGTACAAGCCGAGGAAGACGGGCATCTGGGCGAACATCAGGACGCACCCGCCCATGCTGGTGAGCGGGTTCACCCCGTGCTTGAGCATCAGCTTCGTCTTCTCCTGGTTCAGCCGCTGCGGGTCGGCCTTGTGCTGCTCCTGGAGCTTCGCCAACTCCGGCTTCATGGCCGCCATCTTCTCCTGCATCTTCAACATGCCGGCCTGCTGGCGGCGGCTGGGCAGCATGAGGAGCAGCCGCACCATGACCGTCAGCATGACGATGTTCAGCCCCCACACGGGCACCACCCCGTGCAGCCAGCCGAGCATGTCGTGCATGCGGTTGGTGAACCACACCACCAGGCCGGTCCAGCCGATGCCGCCGGTGAAGCTGCCGAACCAGTTCGGGGCGGGGGCGTCGGTCATCACCGTCAGGCCGAGCGCGTCCATGTACTTGTCGTCCACGGTGGCGATGTCGGCCGTGAACCCCGGGTGGTCCTTGTCCAGCAGGTGCAGGCTCTTGAGCAGCCGCACCTTGGTCGGCCCGTGGTACAGCCAGTACCGATGTTCGGTGCCGGCGGCCGTCGGCTTCAGCGGCTTGGACACCGCCCGCACGGTGATGTCGCCCAACTGCGGCTTGTCCGCGTAGTAATCCTCCCGCTTGTCCTTCGGGTCGTACTCGCGGTCCGTCTCGTTCCACTCGCGGGTGGCCCGCACGTACTCCCACAGGCCCTTCCGCACGTCGTCCGGCTGGTCCGGGTCGATGCACAGGGCGGCGGCGAAGAACTGGTTGACGACGGCCGTGAAGGTGAGGTCGCCGGGCACCGTACTCGAGTTCGCCTTGAACTTGTCGGTGCCGTTCTCGGTGACGATGTGCGCCGCGTCG
The DNA here is from genome assembly GCA_031441625.1 of Planctomycetia bacterium. Lineage (GTDB taxonomy): Bacteria > Planctomycetota > Planctomycetia > Gemmatales > Gemmataceae > JALHQU01. The sequence continues at coordinate 4,289 of JANNQE010000721.1, read as the reverse complement.
GCGATGGCCCGGTACGCCGACCCGCCGGACGACTTGCACCCGACGATGGCGTTGCGGTGGACGCCCGAGTACCACTCGCCTTCGATCGGCACGTTCCGCGGGCCGGCGATCTGGTAACTCAACTCCGGCGACTTGTCCGTGCGGCCGTCGGCGGCGAAGAACTCCAACTTCATCCGCACGTGGAAGTCGAGCTTGCCGAGCATGAACGTCTTGCGGATGCGGGTGAAGTGCGGCTCGCCGAGCGTCGTCTCGAACACCACCTCGCCCGGAGTCTCGTCGGTGCCCGCCCGCGGCTCGCCCACCAGTTTCCACGTGCGATTGGTCAGGTCGGCCGACGGCCGCTCGTTGTCGCCCGTCGGCGTCTTCTCGTAGTGCGTCAGGGTGTACGACGCCGGGGCCAGCCGCACGTCCCTGGGCACCGGGCCGGCGGTCAACTCGACGTGCGGGCCGTCCGCCTTCACCGTCGTCCGGTCGAGTTGGCGGTAGTAGCCGGGCACCAGTTCCATCGGGTACGGCTTGCCGGTCGTCTCGTCCTTCGCCGTCCCGCCCACCCGCGACGCCTGGTCGAACTGCGGCAGCGCCACCTGCTGCACCCCGGCCCCCTTGTTCGTCAGCAGCACTTTCAGGTTGTACCCCTCCCCGCTCAGCGCGATCAGCCGCTGCGGGTCGGTCGGCACGACCGGCTTGTCCTCCGGCTTGGGCGACTCGGCGCGGAAGCGGGTCGGCCACTTGTCCAGGTCCGGCGACGTGGTCACCCCACCGCCGGTCAACGCCAACACCGTTTCGCGGGTGTTCACTTCGGGCCGGAAGCGGGTCGGCCACTGATCCAGTACCTTGGACTCGTTGAAGGTGGCGACGCCGCCGGTCAGGGCGAGCACCGTCTCCCGCATCGGCTTGGGCGCTTCCGGCGGGGGCGGGACTGGCGGTTTCGGCAGCAGGTACGTCTCGACCAGCCACCACCCGCCGAGGATGGCGACCGCCAGCACGGCGAACAGGACGAGGTTGGCAACGGAGTAACGCTTCATCGGTGCGGAGTCTCGGCCGCGTGGCGGGGGGGTGGTTCGGACGGCGTATCCGGTTATCGTATCGGGGGGGCGGCAAGACAACAGGGCGAGGGCGATCATGTCGGCATGGCTGATCCTGGAAACGTCCGGCCGGTCGCGGGTGGGGGTGGCCCGCGACGGCGCGGTGCTGACCTCCGCCGACCTGGGCGGCGGGCGACTGCACAACCGCCTGTTGCTGCCGACCGTCCGCGAACTCCTCACCGGACACGGCATCGCCCCGAACTCGCTCGCGGGGGTGGCGGTGGGCATCGGGCCGGGCAGCTACACCGGCCTGCGGGTGGGCATCACGGCCGCCAAGACGCTCGCCTACGCGGTGGGTTGTTCGCTCGCGGCCGTGCCGACATTTCAAACGATTGCCGAAGAAGTGCCCGGAACGGTGGACGTGATCGCCGACGCCCTGCAAGGGTTGATCTACGTCCAGCGGTTCACCGACGGGGTGGCGACCGACGAGTTGCGAATCGTGCCGTTCGACGAGTGGGCGGGCGCGGCGGGGGGATGTGTGCAGGTCGCCGGTCCTGGGGTCGTCACGTTCGCGGCGAAGCTGACGGCCGCCGTTTCGAGTGTGGTGGAGCCGAGCGTGGCGGCGGTCTACCGCGTGGCACTCACACTCCCGCCGCTGACCACTGACGAGATGATGAAGCTGGAACCGCTCTACCTGCGGGGCAGTTCGGCGGAGGAGAAGGCGAAGCGGGCGTGAACGGCACGGGTGGCCGACTCTCGCCGAGAGTCGGACGGGGGCCGTAGCGAGTGAATCCCGCGTGGGGCGAGTGATGGGTGTCACTCGCACCACGCGGGATTCCAGTGCCGAGCCCCCACTCCGACTCTCGGCGAGAGTCGGCCACCCGAACAGAACCCGGCATTACCAGCGGACGATGCTGCCGATGCTGGCGGTGAACATGTTCTTGTTCCCCTCGAACGGCACGCCGCGGGAGTTGTTGTCGTACCGCACCTCGGGCATGACGTACAGCCACGGCATCGGCTTCCACGTCACCCCGCCGGTGAACGCCGTGTACAGGCCGGCGGTGCCGGTGCGGACGCCCTTGCTGTCCTCGAACAACTCCGCCCGCGCCTTCAACTGGATCTTGTCGGTCAGGTCGTAGAACAGGTAGTTCGCGAACCCGTACCAGTTGGCCGACGTCAGGCGGTCGTCCACCGTCACGTTGTCCATGTGCGAGAAGGTGGTGTCCAGCACGTACTGGAGTTTGTCGGTCAGCTTGTGGGTGAACTGCAGGTTGTACACGTTGTAGAAGGCAAAGTTGTCCACCTGGTCGAACCGCGGGTTGGTGACCGACACGTTCAACAGGATCGACGACTTCCCTTCCTTGGGTGCCCACTTGACCTGCCCGATGTACGTCGCGCGGTCGGGCGCGCCGAAGAAGTTGTCGTTCCCCAGCACGATGCCGTTCGACACCGTCACATCGTCATTCAGGGCGGTGATGGCATTCACCCCGGTGTGGGTGAACGGGTTGAACTGGAACAGGTACGACCGCGACAGGAACGGGTTGCTGATGCCCTGCACCACCTCGTACTCGCAGTGGGTGGCGAACTTCCCCACGCGGAAGATGGTGCCCTGCGGCCCGACGCCGGGGGCGAACAGGTCCACGTACGCCTGGAACAGGTCGATGCCGGTCGTCTTGCCGGCCTGGTTGTCGAACAGCCCGCGGGAACGGGTGATGCGGGCGTCGGTGCCCGGCAGGATCATGTCCGCCGCCCCGCCGAGCTGCCACTCCTTCTTGCTGGTGTCGATCGCCTTCTCCACGTGCAGCCAGTTCTGGTTGAGCGAGAACTGCTCGACGCGGTCGGTGAACGGCACCGGGAAGGCGTTGCCGCGGACGCTGCCGGTGGTGAACGACCCCTGCGTCCACCCGTAGATCCGCCAGCCGTTCTCCAGCAGTTGCGCGCCGGCGGTCGTGCCGCCGAGCAGTTTCTCGACGAGGAACTTGTCGGCCGCCGCGGCCGGCTCCTCGGCCGCCGCTTCCGGGGCGGCGACAGTCGGGTCAGTGGCCATCACCACCGGGGCGGGCACGGCCGACGGGGCGGCCGGGGTCATCACCATCGGGACCGGGCGGGTCATCGGCAGTTGCGTGGGGATCGCGGACGGCATCGGGGCCGGCACCACGGTCTGAGCGAGCGAGAACGCCGGCACCGCCAGCGCGAGCGCGGCGGCGAACAGGCGACGAGAACGGAGCATGGGTCGATTCCTTTCGAGGCCATGAGTGTGGGGAGGCCTGATAGGAATCGACCGAATGGGCCGGGGAGTGGACCTCGCCCGGCGGGTGGTGTGGGGGAATCTGCACCGTCACACGGCGCGGACGGATCACCCGGACAAGCTGGCAAGTCCGGCACCCGAAACCGCGCGCCGCCGTCACTTCGACTGAAGATTCACGTCGGCCGTGTTCGGGCCGGCCTTTACCACCAGTTCCACGCCCGAAGTCATCGTCGAACGGTACTTCGCCGGCGGCGGTTTCGCCCCGCCCGTCACCATCACGGCGTAGGTGGCCGGCGGCAGTTCGGCCGGGAACGCGAACTTGCCGCCCGCGTCGGCGGTGGCCGTAAACACCCTCGGCGTCGGCAGGGCGAGCGACACGAGCGTCACGTCGGCCTTGCCGAGCGGCATCCCGTCCAGCGTGAGCACCCCGCCGAGCGACCCGACGGACGGCGGCTCCGGCGGCTTGGGGGCGGACTTCGGGTCGCCCGGCTTGGGGTCGGTTTTTCGCTCGCCCGGCTTCGGCTCGGCCTCGGCCGCCACCGCCGCCTTCAGGTCGTTCCGCACCTGGTCGATCACCTCGTGCAGGCGGTACGCCTGGGCCTTCGCGTTGTCCAGCTTGGCGGCGTCGGCCAGCCCGTCGGACATGACCGCTTGCAGCTTCGGGCGGTGGGCGAGGAACGGCCCGACGGCCCGCAGGGTGGCCTCGTACAGCCGCATGGCACCGGGGGCGTCGGCCGCGTTGTACAGGTCGGCCCCGCGGTTGTGCAGATCCTTCAGCACCTCGACGGCCGCCTTGTCCAGGTCGGCGTGTGTGGTGGACGGCGGCGGGTCGGCCGCGTGCGCCCCGAGGGCGAGTGTCAAACAGGCGACGACGGCGAACAGCGACCGCGGCATGGCGGAACTCCGGGGCGGGTGGAGGGGAGTGTACGCCCGACGGCCGACCGCGGGCAAGGCGGGCATGAAGTGGGCGAGCCGAGCGGCGTGAGCCGCCGGGTGTTTGAACACACCCGGCGGCT
>JANNQE010000720.1:0-9510 GCA_031441625.1 Planctomycetia bacterium | reverse complement strand
CCGCTCCTTTCACAATTGCGTTCGGAGCCGGGCGATGGAGAAGCAGACGATCTTCATGATCCTCGTCACCGCGGGGGCTCTCGTCGGCTCCCTCGGGTGGGGGCCGTACGTCGGCATCGTGGTGTACTTCGCGTTCGCCGTCCTCCGCCCGCAGTACCTGTGGCGGTACGCCCTGCCGGACGGGTTGCAGTGGTCGCTGTACGTCGCCCTGGGGGTGATCGCGGCCGGCGCGGTCAACCGCCTGCGGCTGATCGGGTACGCCACCACCGGTCCGACGCCCGGCGCGAAGGCCGGCCTGTGGAACCCCATCCACTGGCTGATGGTGGCGTTCGCCGTGTGGATGACGGTGTGCTACGTGAACGCCGAGAACCAGGAGCGGGCCTGGCTCACCTTCGACATCTACCTGAAGACGGCGCTCATGTTCGTCATCGGGGCGCTGACCGTGTACCGCCTGCGGCAGTTCTGGATCCTGCTCGCCGTGCTGGTGGCCATGGACGTGTACGTGGCGTACGAGGCCAACTACGCCTACTTCGCGTGGCGGCGGAACACCATCCAGTCGCACGGGTTCGGCGGACTGGACAACAACGGGGCCGGGCTGATGCTGGCCATGGGCATCCCCCTGTGCTTCTTCCTGTGGGAGGGCACCCGCGGGTGGTGGCGGTGGGGCTACCTGCTGGTGCTGCCGGTGCTCGCGCACGCGGTCCAGCTCACGTTCAGCCGCGGGGCCATGCTGTCCACGCTGTGTACCCTGCCGTTCGTCTTCCTGTTCAGCCGGAACAAGCGGCTGCTGGCCGTGTTCGCCGTCCTCGGGGCGGCGTTCGTGTTCGTCACGTCCGGGCAGGAGCTGAAGGACCGCTTCTTCTCCATCAAGCAGCACGAGGTGGACGAGAGCGCGAACATGCGGAAGCAGGCGTGGAAGGCGGCCGTCGAGATCGCCAACGAGAAGCCGTTCTTCGGCGTCGGCCTGCGGTGCTCGGCCCCGCACATGAAGGAGCACGGGGCGACGGACATGATGGCCATTCACAGCCAGTACCTCCAACTGGCCGCCGACAGCGGGTGGGTGGGCCTGGGTGTCTACCTGGCCCTGTACGGGTCGGCCGTGTTCTTCGGCTTCCGCCTGTGGTGGAAGACCCGCAAGTGGCCCGACTACCCGGAGGTGCGGCAGACCCGCGCGATGGCCGCCGGCATCACCTCCGCCCTCATCCTGTACGGCATCGGGGCGGTGTTCTTGTCGCTCGAAACCTTCGAGCTGACCTACGTGCTGTTCCTGCTCATGGCCCAACTGTGGAACTGCTACAAGGGGGGCGGCATCGAGGCGGCGGTGCGGGCGAACGGCTCCATGCTACCCGCCCCGCCGGGCAACCTGCTGCCGAATCGCCCCCGGCCCCGCGCCGCTACCGCCCCGCCCCCGCGGGTGCCGGTGACGGTGCCTGATGAAGCCGACCCGGCGATCGTCTCCCTCACGCTGTCGAGGCCGAACTGATGCCCGGAGTCGGTCGGAGTAGGGTGGTCCGCCCTCGCCGAGGGCGGGTCGTGGTTCCCACTCTCGGCGAGAGCGACCCACCCGACCCGAACGTCGCTCTCGGCGAGAGCGACCCACCCTACCGGAGAAGTCATGCGGGTCGGGTTCGTGCTGCACGTCATGCAGGTGGCCGGGGCCGAGGTGCTGGTGCGGGACATCATCCGCCGGCTGGGGTCGCGGATCGTGCCCACCGTCTTTTGCCTGGATGCCGTCGGGCCGATTGGTGAAGAGTTGATCCGCGGCGGGGTGGAGGTGCTGGCGCTCGGCCGCCGGCCGGGGTGGGACTTTAAAGTGGCGAAGCGACTGGCCGACGAAGCGACCGCACGCAAGATCGACGTGCTGCACGCCCACCAGTACACGCCTTTCTTCTACGCCGCCCTCGCCAAGCCGCTCGTCCGCCCCCGCCCGCGGCTCCTCCTCACCGAGCACGGACGCCACTACCCGGACGTGGTGTCGCCCGTCCGCCGCGCCGTCAACCGACTGCTGCTCGACAACATGGCCGACTCCGTGACCGCGTGCGTCGGGTTCAGCGGGCGGGCGCTGCGAGACGTGGACGGCTTCCGCGGCAACCGCATCCGCGTGATCGACAACGGCATCGACGTGGACCGCTACGGCCCGCCGGCCGACAAGGCCGAGCAGAAGCGGCGACTCGGCTTCGACCCCGCCCGCCGGTACGTGGTTCACGTCGCCCGGCACCACCCGGTCAAGGATCAGTCCACACTGCTGAGGGGGTTCGCCGCCGCCGCCCCGCACCTGCCCGATGTCGATCTACTCATGGCCGGTGACGGCCCGCTGCGGGAGGAGTTGGAAGTCTTGGCGAAGTCTCTCGGCATCGCCGGACGGGTGAAGTTCCTGGGCATTCGGAAGGACGTGCCGGAGGTGCTGAAGGCGGGCGACGTGTTCGCGCTGACGAGCGTGAGCGAGGCCGCGTCGCTGACGCTACTGGAGGCGATGGCGAGCGGGCTGCCGAGCGTGGTGACGGACGTGGGCGGCAACCCCGACCTGATCCGCAGAGACGTGGACGGGCTGCTCTTCCCGCGGGGCGACTCCGCCGCGTGCGGTGCGGCATTCCGCCGGTTGTTCACCGAACCGGGGCTGGCGGAGAAGTTGGGGGCGAACGCGCGAGCGAGGGCACACCAGCGGTTCCGCCTCGACGACACCGTCGAGCGGTACGCCGAACTGTACGGGGTGTAGGAGTGCGGGTCGGGTGGCGAGCCGAGCGGCGTGAGCCGCCGGGTGCAGCCCCGAAGGGGCGACGGGAAATAGCCAGGGGTGGAGCGAGCGCCAGCGAGCGCAACCCCTGGAAACGTAAGCGAGAAATGACTGCAGCCCCGAAGGGGCGATGCGCACCAGGCGCGTCGCCCCTTCGGGGCTGCAAACTATTTGGGGGCGTGGTCCAGGGGTTCCGTCGTCCCTTCGGGACTCCGTCACCCCTGGCTATTCCCCGTCGTACCTTCGGGACTACACCCGGGCGGCTCACGCCGCCGGTTCACCAGGAACCGGCGGACTCACGTCGCGCCGTTCGCCAATCACCTACCGATCCCGCTTCGCCGTGCCTTGCTCGTAGTCCTCCTCGATCTCTTCCATCTCGACGACGATGGCGTCCTTCGGCAGGTTCGGGTCGAGTTCGACGGTGATCGCCGACGTGTACTCCTTGTCGTCCACCGTCAGCACCACCTTGTAGACGCCCGCCTTCACCGGCCCGGCCTGACCGCCGGCCATCGACCACCGCACGCGGTGTAGGCCGGCCTCGTGCAGCGGCTTGGCCGTCGGCCGCGGGGCGGTGCCACCGCCGCCGCCCTGACCGCCACCGCCGAAGCGGCCGCCGCCGCCCCCGCCGCCCTGCGCGACGTACTCCCACACCGTCTTGCCGGTCACGTCGACCACCTTCAGCGTGGCCTTCTTGCCGGCGGTCGTCACCAGCACGTCGAAGGCCGCGCCGCGGGTCGGGTTCTCGCCGGCGAACTTGCGGTCGGTTTCGCTGTACGGCGAGCGGCCGTTCGGGTTCAGACGCCAGCGGGTGGCGGTGGCCGGGGTGAAGAGCGTCACCGGCGTCTTCAGCACGGTGCTGCTCATCTGCCGGACGGCGTTGATGTCGAGCACCCACACGCTGCGGCCGTGCGTGGCCACCACGATCTCGTCGGCGGTCGTCGGCTGGGCGAACTCGTGGCAGGCGACCGTCGGCAGGCCGCCGCCCAGCTTGGCCCAACTGCCGCCCTTGTTGATGCTCACGAACGCCCCGAACTCGGTGCCGCAGTACAGCACGTTGGTGCTCTTGATGTCTTCACGTAGCACGCGGGTGCTGCCGAACGCCGGCAGGTTGCTGTTGATGTCCTTCCACGTCGCCCCGTAGTCGTCGGTGACGAACAGGTACGGCTTGTCGTCGTCGTCACGGTGGGCGTCGAACGCCACGTAGCAGCGGCCGGATTTATCCCGCGACGGCTCCACGCTGGCCACGTACCGGAAGGCGGGCAGGCCGGCCTTCTGCACGTTCGCGGTCACGTTCTCCCACTTCACGCCGCCGTCTTTGGTCACCCACAGGAAGCCGTCGTCGGTGCCGGCCCACAGCACGTCGGGGGTCCGCGGGGATTCGCCGAGGGCCACCACGCCGCCGTTCTTGGTGCGGGTTAGGTCGGGCGAGATGGGCTTCTGGTCGGCCCCCTTCTTCACGCTGCGGAACACGTACTGGGCGGCCGAGTAGAAGATGCTCGAGTTGTGGCTGCTCAGGATGAACGGGGTGTTCCAGTTGAACCGCAGCGGCTCGCCCTCCTTCACTCGGGGGGGGAGATTGAGATCGGGGTTGGCGATGGTGGCCGATTCGCCGGTACGGAAGTTCCGCCGGCCGATGTTCCCGCCCTGGCTCTCGGTGTACACCAGGTCCGGGTCGGTCGGGTCCACCCGGCAGACGAACCCGTCGCCCCCGTTCACGAAGACCCAGTCCTCGTTCACCGGCCCGGTGCTCTTGAGGGTGTCGCTCGGCCCGCCCCAACTGCCGTTGTCTTGCAGCCCGCCGTACACGCGGTACGGTTTGCGGTTGTCCACCGCCACGTGGTAGAACTGGCCGAGGGCGAAGTTGTTCAGGTGGTCCCACTTCTTGCCCTTGTCGTAGCTGACGTAGAACCCGCCGTCGCACCCGATGATCAGGTGCCGGTTGTCCTTCGGGTCGATCCACAGGGCGTGCGCGTCGGCGTGGACGCCGCCGGTCGTCGCCACAATCTCGAACCGCTTGCCGCCGTCGGTGCTGGCGTACAGTGGGCCGCCCGCCTGCCCCCGCACCGGTGGCGTGTCGCAGAGCACGTACACGGTGTTGTCGTCGCTCGGGTCGATGCGGATCTGGCTGAAGTACATCGGCCGAGGGTTCAGGCTGTTCACCCGCTCCCACTTCTCGCCGTTGTCCTTGCTCACGAACACCCCGCCGGTCTGGTAGCCGTCCTTGCCCTGCCGCCCTTGCACGTTGGCCTGCTGGCCGCCGAGGCCAATGCCGTAGGGCTTGCTCGTCGATTGACCGCGGGCCGGGCCGCCGCCGCCACCGGCGACGGGCGGGCCGAGGGTCACTTCCAGTTCCTTCGACTCCTCGCCCCGCTTCACCTTCACCTTCACCTTGTCGCCTTCCTTCTTCGTCGCCAGGATGGTCCGCTGGTCTTGCAAATTCTCCACCGGCTTGCCGTCCAGGCCGACGATCAGGTCGCCGTCCTGAATACCGGCTTTCGCGGCCGGGCCACCCTCGGTGACGGTGCCCACGAGCACGCCGGCCGTCTGGGCGCGGCCCTGGGTGAACCCGACGCTCGGCACGGCGGCCGTGGCGGCCGGGCCTTCCCCCGGGCGGGTGCCGAGGGTGATCTCGATGACCTGCTCTTTCTTGTCGCGGACGACGGTCAGCTTCAACTTGTCGCCCACTTTGCTGCTGGCGTAGGAGGCGACCAACTCGTCGTCGTTCGTGATCATGGCGTCGCCCACCTTGATGACGATGTCGCCGTCCTTCAGGCCGGCCTTGGCGGCCGGGCTGTCGGCCGTGACGCTCACCAGCTTCGCCCCGCCCTTCTCCGGGGCCGGGTCCATGACCGCGCCGAAGTACGCGGCCGACGAGGTGCCGGTGCCCACCTTTTCGGTGTCGATGATGGCGTACAGCAGGCCCTTGGTTTTGCGGCTGTAGTCCAGGCCGATGCGGCCGAGCTTGACCGTCGGCAGGCCGTTCTTCAGCTTCTCGTCGGTCAGCTTCTTCCACGTCTTGCCGGCGTCGGCCGTCTTGTACAGTCCGCCGCCGGCCCCGTGCGTGACCACCGGCCCGTAGCTGTCGGGCACCGGGGCGGTGCCGAAGAAGCCGTCGAACCCGTCCCGCTTGTGGTCCCAGAAGGCGGCGATCACCACGTTCGGGTCGGTCGGGTCCATCCGCATGTCGATGACGCCGGTGTTGTCGTCGACGAAGTGCGCGCGGGTCCAGTTCTTGCCGCCGTCTTCCGTCTTGTACACGCCCCGCTCCCCGCCCGGCCCGTACAGCCGGCCGAGCGCCCCGACGTACACCACGTTCGGGTCCTTCGGGTGGATCAGGATCTTGCCCACCTGGAACGACTTCTTCAGCCCGACGTTCTTCCAGCTCTTGCCGCCGTCCTCGCTCTTGTACACCCCGTCGCCGTAGGACACCGAGTTCCGCGGGTTGTTCTCCCCGGTGCCCAGGTAGAGGATCTGCGGGTTGCTCGCCGACACCGCCACGTCGCCGATGCTGACGGTGGTCTGGGTGTCGAACTGGTGCTCGAAGGTGGTGCCGTTGTTGACGGTCTTGAGCAGCCCGCCGGACGCGGTGGCCACCCAGTAGTTGGTCGGGTCGGCCTCGTTCACCGCCAACGCCGTGATCCGCCCGCCCATGTTCGCCGGGCCGATGTTCCGCCACTTGAACTGGCTCGACACGTCCGTCGGGATCGCCCCTTCGACGACCGGCTGGGGGGCTTCGGCGGCCACCGTGAGAATGCCGGGCTTCTCCAGTTCGGCGATCTTCTTCTGGAGATCGTCCATCTGCTTCTTCAGGTCGTCGATCTGCTTCTGCTTCTCGGCCGGCGTCATCGGCGGGGTCTTGTCTTGCGACAGGCCGGGCGACGGGATGGCGACCAGAACGGCCGCCAGCAGGCCGAGGAGCGGCCAACTGAGAACGCGGAGGGTGCGGGACACGGTGTGTCTCGTGGGGATATGGGATGTTCGGGAGGGCGGTTGTGAAGAGTTTTAGGCGGCGGGCGTGAAGATCGCCAGTCTGAGAAAAGAATGAGACGTGGGAAACAGGTGGCGGATGTGCCGGTTGCGACGTGGCGAGCCGGACGAGAACGGCCCCGGTGGGGGAGGTCCACCGGGGCCGACGGGAGAGGGTGAATCGCACGCCGCTTACGGCATCACTTCCATCGGCGGGTCTTGCATCAGCTTGTTCAGCTTGTCGCCGCTCGCTTTCGGCTCCTGATCGAACCCGCCCGGCTTGTTCGGCTGGCCGACGGACGGGCCGTACGACACGGCGAACCCGATGGCGAGCATGGCGGCGACCGACGCGCCGAGGGTCAGGCGGCCCCGCCACGCGCCGGCGGTGCGGGCGGGAGCGGCGTCGGCCGGGATGGGCGCGGCCGGCCACTTGGCCGGCACCTGGGCGCGGAAGAACTGCGAGAAGGCGCGGTCGAGGTCGTCCGGCGACGGCTGGGGAGAGTGAGCGTTCATGGGGAGGTTTGGACTCCTTCGGCGGAGAGTTTATCGGCGAGTCGTTGTCGGGCGCGGGACAGCCGCATGTGAACGGCGGTGACCGCCAGCCCGAGCATGTCGGCGATCGTGGGGGCGTCGTACTCGAGGGCGTACCGCAGGGTCAGGATTTCGCGGTCGGCGGCGGGCAGGTCGTCGAGCAACTGCCGCACGCGGGCGAACGTCTCGTCGCGTTCCATCTTGTCGGCCGGTTGCACCCCGTGGGACGCCACCGTGCCGAACAACTCGGGTGCTTGAGTGCCGTTCCGCCGGAACGCGCTCTTGGCGTAATCTTCGGCCAGGTTGCGGGCGACACGCAAGAGCCACGCCCGCGGGTTGTCGAAACTTTCACCCTCCTCCAACTGTTTCCACAGGCGGAGGAACGTCTCTTGCATGATGTCGAGGGCGGAGTCGGCGTCCATCCAGCGGGCGTAGGCGAGTGCCCACACCTCCCGCTGGTACTGCGAGTACATGGACTCGAACCGCTCGCGGATGCTGGCCTTGCGCGGCACAGGCAGTCTTCCTCGGCCACAGTCCCGACCCGCGACATCAGAGTAGACGCCGCGGGCGGGTGGGAATAACAGCAACAAGGTAGGTGCCGCCTGCCGGGCGGCACTGTTGGGGAGTGCCGCCCGGCAGGCGGCACCTACTTGATCACCACCAGATTATCGCGATGGATCAGTTCATCGTAGGGCACCTTCCCCAACACAGTTACGATCTGTGACCGATCCAGCCCGGCGATACGTGCCGCGTCCGCCGCCGAATAGTTGCTCAACCCGCGTGCGATTTCGACGCCGGCCGAATCGATCACCGTCACCAGATCGCCTTTCCCAAAATTTCCCGCCACCCCTTTTACCCCGACGGGCAGCAGACTTCTCCCAGCCTCCGCAATCGCCCGCTTCGCCCCGTCATCCACCGTGAGTGTACCCTTCGGCCTTGCAGTATACCCGATCCACCGTTTGAGGGCCGTCACCCCGTCGCCGTGCGGCAGGAACAGCGTGCCGATTTGCTCTCCGTTCAGCACGTCGTCGAGTACCCCGTCGCGGCTGCCGTTGGCCATGATGACCGCGCCGCCCGCGGCGGTGGCAAGCCGGGCCGCCTTCAGCTTGCTCTTCATACCACCGGTGCCGAGGGCGCTTTTCGTCTCCTGGGCGAGGTCGGTGATACTCCGGTCGATGTGCGGGACGGTCGGCACCAGCACGGCGGTCGGGTCGGATCGCGGGTCGCCGTTGTACAGCCCGTCTACGTTGGTGAGCAACACCAACAGCGGCGACTGGAGCAGGTTCGCCACCATCGCGGCGAGGTGGTCGTTGTCGCCGAACTTGATCTCCGCCACGCTGACGGTGTCGTTCTCGTTGATGACCGGCAGGCAGCCGTACTCGAACAGGGTGGAGATGGTGTTCCGCACGTTCAGGTAGCGGGTGCGGTGGTCGAAGTCCGACGCGATGAGCAGGATCTGGGCGGGCAGGATGCCGTGCGGGGCGAGGGCGTGCTGGTAGAGCTGCATGAGGGCGGTCTGCCCGACGGCCGCACACGCTTGCAGGTGCGGCAAGTCGGTCGGCCGGCTGCCGAGCTTCAGTTGCCCGACGCCCGCCCCGATCGCCCCGGACGACACCAGCACCACCCGCCAGCCCTTCGCCCGCGCCCGCTGAATCTGATCGGCCAGCGACTGAATGCGAGCCGCATCGAGCGTGCCCGACGCATCGGCCAGCACGTTCGTGCCCACCTTCACGACGACCGTTCCGGGCGACGACACGAACGGCAAGCGATCAACGGCGGGCATCGGCGGCAGGCTCCGAGATGGTTTAAGAGATTGTTGTAGCGGCGGGGTGTTTGACGGCGGGCGGGCGGGGCGGTAACGTCAGTAGGAGACTCGGAGAGAAGCGATGAGGCCGATCGACCGCAATCAACTCGAACTCCTCCGCTTCTCCCCCGATGTGATCGAACGAACCGAGGCGGTGCTAAAGGTGTGGGGAGTCGAAGACTTGTTCGCGAAGTGTTCGTACTGTGGCAAAGTCTGCCTCAACCCCGATCTGCCGCGGGGGAAGCGCCTCCGCAAAAAGCTTCCCGCCGATCTGTTCCACAGGCGGGAGTTAATCGGGTTTCGGGAGGAAGACTGCCAGATCATCTGCTGGCCGTGTGACGACTTCCAGTTCGAGTACGGGTAGGCCAGAAAGTGTCGTAGGATTCGCGCAGAACTGCATGCGGTTCTTCGTACCCCACCCCCGCCGTCCTCGCTCCGCTCGGTCGGCGACCCCTCCCCAGCGGGGAGGGGTGGG
>JANNQE010000719.1:0-2687 GCA_031441625.1 Planctomycetia bacterium | reverse complement strand
ATCGAGAACTCGATTCTCGACCCTCTTCTCTGTCTTCCTCATGTGCCCTCATGTGCCCTCGGCGGTGAATCTTTCTTTGGAGTCCTCATGGCCGAAAAATTCGACCTGATCGTGATCGGTGCCGGGCCGGGCGGGTACGTGGCGGCCATTCGTGCGGCCCAACTCGGCAAGAAAGTCGCCTGCGTCGAGAAGCGGGCGGGCAAGGCGCTCGGCGGGGTGTGCCTGAACGTCGGGTGCATCCCCAGCAAGGCGCTGCTCGATTCGAGTGAGCTGTACGAAGTGACGCGGCACAAGCTGGCCAAGCACGGCATCAAGGTGGGCGGGGTGTCGCTCGACCTCGGCGAGATGATGCGGCGGAAGGACGGCGTGGTGAAGTCGCTCACCGACGGCATCACCTTCCTGTTCAAGAAGAACAAGGTGTCGCCGTACTACGGCACCGGCAAACTGCTTGGCGGCGGCAAGGTGGAAGTGACCGCCGACGACGGCACGAAAACGCAACTCGAAGCCGACAACGTGTTGCTCGCCACCGGCAGCGAGAGCGTGGAGTTGCCGTTCCTCAAGTACGACGGCAAGCACGTCGTCAGCAGTACCGAGGCGCTGGCCTTCGACAGCGTGCCGAAGCACCTCATCATCGTCGGCGGTGGGTACATCGGCTTGGAACTCGGCAGTGTGTGGCGGCGGCTGGGATCGGAAGTGACGGTGATCGAATTCCTGCCCCGCATCCTGACCATCTGCGATGGCGAAGTGGCCACGCAGGTTCACAAGCTGCTCACTAAGCAGGGGTTCACCTTCCACCTCGACACCAAAGTGACCGGGGCGAAGGCGGGCAACGGCGTGCTCGGCGACCACGGCGTCACCGTCACAGCACAAGCGAAGGACGGCAGCGAGGTGAAAGTGACGGGCGACAAGGTGCTGGTGGCCGTCGGCCGGCGGCCCTTCACCTCCGGGCTGGGGCTGGACGAGGCCGGCGTGACCTACGACAAGAAGTCCGGCAAGATCGCCGTGGACAAGTCGTTCAAGACGAGCGTGCCGGGGGTGTACGCCATCGGCGACCTGATCGACGGGCCGATGCTCGCGCACAAAGCCAGCGAGGAGGGCGTGGCGTTCGCCGAGATGCTGACCGGGCACAAGCCGCACCTGAACTACGACTGCATCCCGAGTGCAATCTACATTTGGCCCGAAGTGGCGAGCGTGGGGATGACCGAGGAGCAGGTGCAGGCGACCGGCCGCACGAAGGGGGAAGGGTACAAGGTGGGCAAGTTCCCGTTCGCGGCCAGCGGGCGGGCGAAGGCGATGGACGACACCGACGGGTTCGTGAAGATCATCACCGACGCCAAGACCGACCGGCTGCTCGGCGTTCACATCCTCGGCCCGCGGGCGAGTGATCTGATTGCGGAAGCGGTGGCGGTGATGGAGTACAAGGGCAGTGCGGAAGACATCGCCCGCATGGTCCACGGCCACCCCAGCCTGACCGAGAGCGTCGGCGAAGCCGCCCGCGCCGCATGGCTGGGTATGGCGATCCACGCGTGAGGTTCCCGTAGGGTGGGTCCAGCGACGGCTTCCGTCGTGCCGACCCACGGGGTAAAGTGATTTCGTGGGTCGGCGCGAGCGGGCCGCTTACCCTTGCGTAGCCGTGGGGCTGGCGGGCAAGTGGTGAGACTACGAGGCCGACCGCCGTCGCCGTTCCACCAGATACGCCGAGAGTGCTTCGCCCCACGGCCGCAGTCGCACACCCGTCTCGGCGGTGCGACACGATCCCAGCACGCTGTAGGCGGGGCGTGCCGCCTTCGCGCCGAACTCGGCGGTGGTGATCGGCGTCAGGTCGGCGGCGATGCCGGACAGCTCGAAAATCTTCGCGGCGAACTCGTGCCACGTGCAATCGCCGGCGCTCGTCAGGTGAACCAACCCCGTCGTGCCCTGCTCGATCAACTTCGCCATGCCGTCGGCGAGGTCGGCCGTGTATGTCGGCGTACACCTCTGGTCGGCCACCACCCGCAACGGCTTGCTCTGACCGGCCACCCGTAGCATCGTCTCGACGAAGTTGCCGCCCTTCCCGCCGTTGCCCCACACACCGTACAAACCGCAGGTGCGGACGACCAGCCCGCCGGTGCTGAGGGCGAATTGTTCTCCCTTCAGCTTGCTCCGACCGTACTCGCTCACCGGGCCGGACGTGTCGGTTTCGAGGTATGGAGTGGTGCGGGACTTGTCGTACCCGAACACATAGTCGGTGGAGACGTGAACGAGCCGGACCCCGAAATGCTGGCCGACATCCGCGAGTTGTTTCACGCCAACCGCGTTCACGTCGAACGCCGGCACCGGGTCGTCTTCCGCTTGATCGACGAGGTTGTAGGCGGCGCAGTTGACGAGCACATCCGGGCGAAGCGAGCGCAAGTGATTCAGTATGGTCTGCGGAATCGAGAGGTCGATGTCGGCCCGCGTGAGGGGGATGACTTCGCCCTTCAGCCGCGGCAACAAATCACGGCCGAGTTGCCCGGCCGAACCGAGGACGGCGATCCGCATGGGGGAGTCCACACATAGCCCCGGAGGGGCGCTCGGGTGTAGCCTGGGGCGGAAGCCCCAGTAGTCCGAAACAAAATCGTTAAAAGCCCCGGAGGGGCGCTCGGACCATTCCGCGCGCCCCTCCGGGGCTTGGTAGTTGGTGTCATTCCTGTCCTTGGGCTTCCGCC
>JANNQE010000718.1:0-6744 GCA_031441625.1 Planctomycetia bacterium | reverse complement strand
GCTAGGCCTCTCTCTTGAGCGGGGCCAGTTCCTTCACGCCGTCGTCCGTGACCTTCGTGCGACCCACGTTGAGCGTGGTGAGGCTCTTGAGCGGGGCCAGTTCCTTCAACCCGGCGTCCGTGACCTGAGTCTGGTGCAAGCTGAATGTAACGACATCTTCGGATTTGGTCGGCCGTTTCCCATTGGCGGCGGAGGCATTCGACAGTGCGTGCAGCAACCCGACCTCCCGCAACACCTTCAGCCCGGCGTCTGTCATCGAATTGTTGGACAAGCCCAGGAAGGTGAGGTTCTTGAGTGGGGCCAGTTCCTTCAGGCCGATGTCCGTCACCTTCGTGCCAGACAGGTCGAGGATGGTGACGTCCTCGGGTTTGGTCGGCCGTTTCCCGTTGTCGGCGGTAGTCGTCCACAGGGAGTGCAGCAACCCGACCTCCCGCAACACCTTCAGCACGGCGTCCGTCACCGAAGTGCTAGACAAACTGAGGGAGGTGAGGCTCTTGTGGGCGGCCAGTTCTTTCAACCCGGCGCCCGTCACCGAGGTGCGATCCAAGTTGAGTCTGGTGAGGTTCTTGAGCGGGGCCAGTTCCTTCAACCCGGCGTCCGTCACCTTCGTGCCAGAAAGGTCGAGGGAGGTGGCGTCCTCGGGCTTGGTCGGCCGTTTCCCGTTGTCGGCGGTCGCCACCCACAGGGCGTGCAGCAACCCGACCTCCCGCAACACCTTCAGCCCGGCGTCCGTCACCGTAGTGTCAGACAAGATGAGCGTGGCGAGGTTCTTGTGGGCGGCCAGTTCCTTCAAGCCGATGCCCGTCACCTGCGTGCCATACAAGTCGAGTGTGGTGAGGCTCTTGAGTGCGGCTAGTTCCCGCAACCCGGCGTCCGTCACCGGCGTGGCGTACAGGTCAAGCGTGGTGAGGTTCTTGAGTGCGGTCAGTTCCTTCAGACCGGTGTCTGTCACCGGCGTGCCACGCAGGGATAGGGAGGTGAGGTTCTTGAGCGTGGCCAGTTCTTTCAGCCCGGCGTCCGTCACCTTGGTGATAGATAATTTGAGTGTGGTGAGGTTCTTGAGCGGGGCCAGTTCCTTCAACCCGGCTCCCGTCACCGGCGCGTAAGTCAGGTCGAGGGAGGTGACGTCCTCGGGCTTGGTGGGCCTGGTTTTCCCGTCGCCGGTGGAGGCGGTCGATAACGAGTGCAGCAGGCCGATCTCCCGCAACGCCTTCAGCCCGCCGTCCGTCACCTGCGTCTGAGACAGGGCGAGTGTGGTAAGGTTCTTGAGCGGGGCCAGTGCCTTCAGCCCAGCGTCCGTCACCTTCGTTTCGGAGAGGTAGAGTGTGGTAAGGTTCGTGAGTGGGGCCAGTTCCTTCAGCCCGATGTTCGTCACCGGCGTGTCCTTCAAGTTCACCGCCACAACCGGTTTGCCGGGCGCCTTGTCGTCGCGGGTGACGGTCCCGCCGAGCTTCTCCACGAACGCGACGGCCTTGTCCTCGGCCTCGTCCGCCCACGCCGACGACCCCAGACACAGCCCCGACACCGCCAGCGCGAACGCAATGAGCCTGATCATCGCCTCTCCCGGTTGCGGATATGTAAGAACGCCCCACGCGATCTTATTCGACGGCGGACACCGGGACAACGGTCTAAATTTCGGCCGGAGGACTGGAAGCGTGCGTGCTCCCGCCAATTCCACAACAGCACAGAGCAGCCGTTGTGTTGACACCTGAGTTCAAGACGTGTCGTTCTCGCAATGGGGTCATCCCTCTACCTTCGTCAGCCCGGTGACGGCCGGGCCGTGCAGCACGTCGCCCTCGGCCGTGAACCGCGACCCGTGGCACGGGCAGTCCCACGTCTGTTCGCCGGGGTTCCACCGCACCACCGCCCCCATGTGCGGGCACACCGCCGACAGCTCCGTCCGCTTCCCCGATTTGTCACAGTAGACGGCGTGCTTGGTCAGCCCCACCCGCACCACCGCCCCGTGGCCGGGCGGGATCTGGTCGGCCGACTTCACGTCCCCGCCCGTCACCCAGTCGGCGTACTGGGCGGCCATGTTCGTCGCCTCGCCGAGCAGGGTGAGCAGGGCACCGGGCATCCAGCGGTTCGGGTCGTACACGCCGGCCAGCGGGTCGGCCTCGCCGCGGATCAGGTGCGTCACCAGCCGCGCGCCGAGCGTGCCGTGCGTCATTCCCATGCCCGAGTCGCCGGTGATGACGAACAGGTTCTTGCCCCACGGCGCGCGGCCGATCAGCCCCAGGCCGTCGGGCGTCTCGAACACCTGCCCGCTCCAGCGGTGTTTCACATCGCCGGCAGTCGGCACCCGCTGGCGGGTCCAGCCGATCAGCCGCCCCCACCGCTCGCCCTGGTCGTCCGCCTGCCCGGTCTTGTGGTCTTCGCCGCCGACGATGAGCAGGTCGGTGCCGGTCTCGCCCGGCTGCACCCGCACGTAGTGGTACGGGTCTTCGGTGTCCCAGTAGAGGTGGTTCGGCACGGTCCCCGACGGCACCTCCAGGGCGACGGCGTAGGTGGTGTACGCGGCCATCTTGGTGTGCAGCACCACCCCGGCGTCGAACGGGCTGCCGGTGGCGATCACCACCTGTTCGGCCGTGACGGTGTGGCCGCCGGCGGTGGTCACGGTACACGGCTCGCCCCCGTCGATGCGTTCCACCCGCGTGTCGGTGTGGATCGTCCCGCCCTTCCGCCGCACCGCCGCCGCCAGCCCTGCCAGGTACTTCAGCGGGTGAAACTGCCCCTGCCCGGTGAACCGCAGGCACGACCCTTCCCACAGCCCGCCGCACTTCACCCGGTTCCGCCACTCGTAGGGGATCTGCAAGGCCTGAACGGCCTCCTCCTCCTCGCGGATGCCAACGGCCTCGTTGTAGATGCCGGGGAACAGGTAGCCGTCCACCCGCTTGAACTCGCAGGTGATCCGCTCGGTCGTGGTAATGTGTTCGATCAGGTCGATGGCGGCGCGGTGGCTGTCGGCGGCGGTCTTCGCCGTCTCCGCCCCGCGGACCTTCTTCAGCCGGCTGAAGCGGTCGTCGAGCACCCAGGCCAAATGTGCGGTGGTGAACGCCGTTTCGCCCTGCCCGACCTCCGGCCCGGCTTCCAACAGCACCACCCGCTTGCCGGCGTCGGCCAACAGGTAGGCGGAGGTGAGTCCGGCGATGCCCCCGCCGACCACGCACACGTCGCACGTGGTGGAGGCGTCGAGCGGGGGGGCGGCGCGGGCGAACGGATCGATGGCCCAGGGGGACGAGGTGGACATGGTCGGCTCCGGTGAGGGTCAAGGGACGATGAGCTTGGTGTTGTCCGCTTCACCGGCGGCCACCGGCGTGCCGTCGGCGGTACGGGTCCGCCACACATCGATGAGCGCCAGGGTGACGGCCAGCACGCACGGGCCGAGGATCCTGCCGGACACGCCGAACACGGCCAGCCCGCCGATGAACGCCAGCAGGGTGGGCACCGGGTGCAGTTTCAGCCGCTGGCCGGCACAGCAGGCGTACAGGTAGTTGCACACCGGCCCGGCCATGAGCACGCCCCACGCGGTCAGCACCGCCGCCTGCCACCACTGCCCTTCGGTCGCCAAATACACCGCCGCCGGCACCCACACCAGGAACGCGCCGACGAACGGCAGGATGCCGAGGATGGTCATCACCACCCCCCACAGCACCGGGGCGGGCAGGCCGAGCGCCCAGAACAGCAGCCCGCCGCTCACCCCTTGCACGGCGGCGGTGACGAACGTGCCGTACACGGTCGAGTGGATGGCGTCGGCCGCGCGGGTGAAGATGCGGTCGGCGGTGGCGGCGGACACGGGCAGGAAGCCGCGGGCCTGGGCCGCCAGCGAGCGGTGGTCGCGCAGGGCGAAGAAGAGGACGAACACCGCCACCAGCGTTTGCAGCATGGCGTCGGCCGCCCCCTTCACCACGCCGAACGACGAGCCGAGCAGTTTCTCCAGCCAGTCGCGGGTGCGGGCCTCCACGTCGGCCGGGTCGAGTTGGGCGATCGGCGGGCCGACGTACGGCAACCTCGCGGCCATGTCTCGCCAGCCGGTTCGTCGCACCTCGTCTTGCGCCGCTTCCGACTCCTTCACCACCTCGGCGTCCGTCTTGGATTCGCTCGTCGCCTTCTCCGCCGCCTGCTTCCCCGCTTTGTCCGCCTTTACGGACGTCTCCGCCTGCACCTGCCCGGCCGCCCGTTGCGTCTCCACCGTCAACTGCCACCCGACGAGTGCCACCGGCACGCCGATTAGCAGCACCACCAGCGTGGTGGTGATCCCGGCCGCCCAGTTGCCCGGCTTCAGCCGCCGCTCGACCCACCGCTGGGCGGGCAGGGCCACGACCGCCAGGGCGAGGCCCCACGTCAGCCCGGCCAGGAACGGGAGTGTGAGCAGGACGCACACGACCACCGCCACGACCGTGAGGGCGGCGAGGGCGGCGAGGCGCGGCCATTGGCGCTGCGGCGGCGGTTCGGGTGACGCGGACATGCCGACCTCCGGTGAGACGACCGGAAGGGGGGATAGCAATTTCCGTTCCAGTCGCCGGCCGGTGGCACGCCGGTTGCCGCAATCTCGCCGTGGTTCGGAGGCCCGCTCATGACCGAAACGAAGCCGTTGCGCACCCCGGACGGGCGGTACATCGTCGTCCGCGGGCGGCTGTGGCGGACGAGCAACCCGCACCTGAGCGAGACGCGGCGGCAGGAGTTGGTGAACGAGTTGATGTCCGCGCGGAACGCGGTACGTCTCGCGTTGAAGGCGGATGACAGCGGGGAGTTGAAGAAGGCGAGGCGGCGGGTGAACGCGGCGAAGGTGGCGCTCGGCGAGCGCGGCCCGGTCTGGTGGGCCGACGGCACCCCCGACTTCAACCGCCACCTGGCCAAGAACACCCCGTACCGCGAGTGGTATGAGGGGGTGACGGCCGACTGACTACCGCGTGCGGAGCAGGGCGTCCCAGGTGGTAGCGGTCAAGATTCGAGTCACCAGTCGATCAAGCCGAGCGGGATCGTCGATGGCTTCGAGTTTCGCCTGTTGCTCTTGGGTGGGAGGGCCGAACTTCGTCGTCCCCAGATTGAGCAGGACGCGCCGCAAGTTGCTGATTCGTCCCAACTTCTCGAAAACGGCCCAGGCGGACGACTGGATCATGGAAGGCAACCTCCGAATGGCTTCTTCGGTCTGTTCGTCGGTCAGGTACATGCCACCGAAGATGAGCGACGCCATTGTCAGTCGGGACGCCATCTCCTTCGACAACTCCCGCACCGCCCGCTCGCCGATCCGCCCGATGTACTCCGGGATCACGTCGGTCCGGCGGCGGCCCCGCGGCGGGCGGGCGATGGTGGCCAGTGGGGTGGTGCCGATCCCGCCGCGCATCAGGTCTTCGGCCGGTACCTCCCACACCCGCAGCATCTCGTACCGGAATGTTAACTCGCCCTCCGGCCGCGGGGAATAGCCGAACCCGGAATGCCGCCCGCTCACCCCGGTCTTCGGCCGCAGGAAGAGAGCGACGGTGTGGACGGGCAGCCCGGTGTGCCGGTGGGCGAGCAAGTTGTACAACCCCAGCCGCACCGCGAGGTCGGGGTCGGGGCCGCTCTCGGCGTCGATGTGAACCACCATGTCGCCGACCCGCAGCAGGGCGTCCGCCGCCGCGGTCACGGTGGACAGTTCCGGCGACAACACCTCGACCGGGTCCATCACCGGCACGCCGAGCGCGCTGAGCCAGTCGGCCGGGAACTCGGCGATCAGATCTTTGACGGTCGCATCGAACGGCTTGGACATGATCGGCTCACAGCACCGCTTCGATGATGTCCACTTCGGGCACGTGCTTACGGAGTTCGGCTTCCAGTCCGGTGATAAGCATCGGAATGGTGGCCGGGCAACTGGCGCACGCCCCGGCCAGCCGCACCGACGCGATGCCGTCGGCCACCGCCACCACCTCCACCTCGGCCGGGTTCAGGTCCATCGCCGGGGCGGCGTGGCACCGCATCGCTTCGGACACGCGGGCGTGCAGGTCGGTCATTTCGACACCCCCTCCATCAGCTTGAGTTGCGGCAGCACCAGCCCGACCGCGGTGACCAGCAGCGCCGCGACGAGCACGAACAGGTACACCGCGGCGAACACGTTCCCCGGCCAGGTGCGGCGGAACGCGTGCCGGCCGAGGATCACCCCCCCGACCATCAGCAGCAGCGACAGCGGGCCGGCGAAGTACCAGTACTTGCACCACCAGTCGCTCAGCATGATGACCCACTTGGCCACCGCCGGCAGTTGCAGGTTGTACTCGTCAAAAGTCTTCTTGAATCGCGGCACGACGAGTACCAGCAGCGACCAGCGGGTGACGCGCAACGCCACCAGGACGGCCAGCCAGACGAGCGTGCGCGGCCAGCGGGAGCGGGCGGGCGGGGTGGAGGGGTCGGCCATGAGTCGCCTGCGCGGGGAAAGAATGTTGTCCCCAATGGTACGCGAAATGCAAAGTCATTCCCATCGGGCCACCCGCCCGTTCACCCGGAGACTGCCATGGGAACCATCCTGCTCATCATCCTCGTGCTCCTACTGCTCGGGGCGCTGCCCACCTTCCCCTACTCGCGGAAGTGGGGGTACGCGCCGTCCGGCATCGCCTCCGTGCTGGTGGTGGTGCTGATCGTCCTGCTGCTGCTGAACGTCATCCCGTGGGGGTTCAGCACCGTGTCGCCGACGCGGCTGCCGTAACCCCTCTGGGCGAGGGGCGACCGTCAGGCCGCTGTTGCATGCAATCAACAGCGGCCTGACGGCCG